>JAYTON010000061.1:0-2056 GCA_043747725.1 Saprospiraceae bacterium | reverse complement strand
GGCAAGAGTTGCTGACGAATAGCCGAGTGAATGCCATCTGCCACTATTATATATGGTGTGCTATGCTGCGAACCGTCTTCAAAATACACCGTTACATCGTCTTCGTTTTGTATTAAATGTGTTGCTTTTTTACCTGTTTTCAAAGGAATTCCCTTCAATTCAGTCATCAATACTTGATGCAAATCAGCGCGGTGGATAGCAAAATTATGCAAACCATACTGTTCGCTCAACGCTTTGCTATCAGCTTCTGAAATCGGTTTGCCCTGTTGGTCAAGGATAGCAAATTGGCTGAGTTGCTGCCCTGCCGGTATTATTTTGTCAGCAATACCGATGCGCTCGAATCCTTTAATGGCATTGGCAGCGAGGAGCAACCCAGCACCTAATGCCTTGATTTGAGAGGCTGCTTCAAACACAATTGGTTGAAAACCAATCTTTTGTAAAGCAATGGCTGTGGATAATCCCGCGATGCCACCACCGATAATGGCGATGGAGGGATTTGTTTTATGGTCAGAGGTGGTTGTCATAATCGAGTGTAATTTACTATTTTGCGTTTTAAAATCTATAAGTAATTGAACTTAAATAATCACTCTCATCAAACTTGTGTTGTTTTGTAAAGCAGTTAAAGAGAATGCCACCAATAAGCTGCTGGCATTTCTTGTTTTCATTTTGGGTAAATAATTTTTAAATTATCTTCTAATTTTAAGTTTTCAATTTGATTTTTTAAATCTTACAAGCACAAAATTAGGGCATTATACTGAGGGGATAAATGAAAAAGGTTGTGAAACAAAAAAAGTGTAGATTGAAACGGTGTTTTTTTGACACAATTGTATTTGACCGCCACCTAAAATATTCAAAAAGCTGCTAACTTCGTCCATCTTCAATACATGAAAGATTGATGAAATTTATTGAAAATCATTTCAACACCTATTAATATGACAAGTCGGTTTTTAAAAATATTTCTTTTAATTGTATGCATTCCCTTCACTGTTTTCACTCAAATTAATCCTGAAAACATCCAAATCGTTAGAGATAAATGGGGTGTGCCGCATATATTCGCCAAAACTGACCCCGAAGTCGCTTATGGTCTGGCATATGCCCACGCGGAAGACGATTTCAAAACCATGCAACTCACCATGTTAGCAGGTAAGGGCATGTTGGGCAGACTGAAAGGGAAAGAAGGGGCTTCGGTGGATTATGTGGTGTCGTTGCTGCGGTGTCGAGAGGCTGTCAAGGAGCATTATGATAAAGATTTATCGGCTGATTTTAAGGCATTAATTGAAGGTTATGTGGCGGGTTTGAATGCTTATGCTAAAAATCATCCGACAGAAGTATTGGTCAAAAAAGCTTTTCCGATTAATACCGAAGATTATATGACGGGCGTGACGCTTTCATTGGCGGTTATTTCAGGTGTTGATGGTGTGTTGGGTAATATTTTTAAAGGAAAAATTAAAACCCTCGAAAGTTTTAAATCGGGTGGCTCGAACGCTTTTGCCATCGCTGCATCCAAAACGACTGAGGGGGCCGCGTTTCTGAATATCAATTCGCATCAACCGTTGGAAGGTCCCGTGGCGTGGTACGAAGCGCATTTGTGTAGCGAGCAAGGGTGGAATATTGTGGGTGGGCTTTTTCCGGGTTCGCCCTTGGTTTTGCATGGGGTAAATGAACATTTGGGTTGGGCGCATACGGTCAATAATCCTGATAAAGTGGATGTTTATCAACTTGAAATGAACCCTCAAAACAAAAAACAATATCGTTTTGATGGTCAATGGTTGAATTTGGAAGAGCGAAATATTCAGCTCAAAGTGAAAGTGGGGGCATTGGTTTTGCCCGTCAAAAAGAAAGCATATTGGAGTAAATATGGTGCAACCATTCAGACCGATAAAGGCACATTTTCCATCAGATATGGTGCTGCTCAAGACATTCGAGGCATGGAACAATGGTATCGGATGGATAAATCGCGTAATTTCTCCGAATTTTATATGGCTATGGAAATGGTGGCAATTCCGATGTTTAATGTGGTTTATGCGGATAGATACGATACCATTTTTTATGTCAG
>JAYTON010000060.1:0-19538 GCA_043747725.1 Saprospiraceae bacterium | reverse complement strand
TAATAAATTGCCTTCTGAGGTCGAAATTATAAAACAAAAAAGTGAATATTTGCGCGGCACACTCGTCGAAAGCCTTGAAAATCCTATCACAGGCGCGTTGAATGTGGATGATACTCAATTGATAAAATTTCATGGTTCGTATCAACAAACGGATAGGGACATTGACAGTGAGCGCAAACGACAAAAACTCGAACCTTTGTTCTCGTACATGATTCGGGTGCGCGTGCCGGGTGGTATTTGCACACCACAGCAATGGCTCAATATGTCTGATTTGGCGGATAAATATGGCAATGGGGGTTTGAAATTGACGACGCGCCAAGCGTTTCAATTGCATGGCATTTTGAAGCGAGATTTGAAGAAAACCATTCAAGGTTTCAATGAAGTTTTGTTGGATTCTATTGCGGGGTGTGGCGATGTGAACAGGAATGTGATGATGAATCCGAATCCTTACGAAACGCCAGCCCATGCGGAAGTATATGAACACGCCAAGCAAATTTCAGCGCATTTGACCCCTAAAACGTCTGCTTATTACGAAATATGGCTTGAAAATCAAGAAACTGATACGTCTGCGCGCGTGGAAGGCGACTCCTCAGTAGGCAAATTAGTGGCTAAAGCCAATGAATTGATTACGCGCACTACGGCAACTGATAATGAACCTATCTATGGCAAGCATTATTTGCCACGTAAATTCAAAATTGCACTCGCTATTCCGCCGCATAATGATGTGGATATTTACGCCAACGATATTGGCTTGACAGCCATTATTGAAGATGAAATACTGAGGGGATACAACATCGCAATAGGGGGCGGCTTTGGAATGACTTTCGGGATGCCCGATACTTATCCGCGTTTGGCTGATACTATTGGTTTTTGCGAAAAAGATAAGATCGTTAAAGCCTGTGAAACCATCATGATTATTCAACGGGATTGGGGTAATCGGGAAAATCGTAAATTTTCACGCCTTAAATACACGATTGATAAAGTAGGATTAGATGTTTTTAAAGCTGAAATCAATAGCCGTTTAGGCTATGACTTGCCACCCGCTAAACCCTATAAATTTGAAAGCACAGGCGATGCTTATGGCTGGTCTGAAAATTATAACGGCAATCTCAATTTGACCCTTTTCATTGAAGGCGGGCGGGTGAAAGATACCCCTCAGTATAAATTGAAATCGGCGTTGCACCAAGTGGCGATGCTGGGCTTGGGCGATTTCCGTTTGACAGGCAATCAAAACCTCATGATTTGCAATATTCCTGCTAAAAGCAAAGCTAAAGTACAGGATATTTTAAGCGAAAAAGGCGTGCTGCGAGAAACCTATAAACACACGGCTTTGCGGCTTAGCTCCATGTCATGCGTGGCTTTGAACACCTGCACATTGGCATTTGCTGAGGCGGAGCGTTATTTACCGCGCTTGATTGACAAGTTAGATGCATTGGTACGCATGAACGGCTTGGATAATACAGAAATCATTATTCGCATGACGGGCTGCCCTAATGGTTGTGGCCGTCCTTATCTTGGAGAGATTGGTTTGATTGGTCGGGCTATCGGGCGGTATAATCTCTATCTTGGAGCAGCTTTCAATGGCGAAAGATTGAATAAATTGTTTAAAGAAATGCTCAACGAAGAGGAAATTATTGCTGAATTAAAGCCAATTATTGAAGATTATTCAAAAAACAGGGAAATAGGGGAGCATTTTGGAGATTTCACCATTCGCAAAGGGTATGTGAAAGCGACGATGCATGGCTTGGATTTTCATTCATAAATCCATCACATCGCGTAAACTTTGATTCAAAGCGTTGTGATACTGAGGGGGGAGCTCACCGATTTTTTTGACAAAACGCATATTGTCAATTGAACGAATTTGGTCAACCATGATGTCAGAATTAGCATCAAGCCCGGCGTCTCCTACATTCAAATGTATAGAGATTATACGCATTTTGGGTTTTATTCTGCTTGTGATGGGGCATATCAAAGTTGATTTATGTTTGCCGTTTAAAAAATCGGTTTGAACAATTATTACTGGTCTAATTTTACCTGCTTCGGTACCAAAAGAAGGGTCTAAATCAGCCAGCCAAACTTCAAATTTTCTCATAGTCGTTAATTATAAAATAACACAAATAGGTTCAATCAATAAGATGAGGGTCTAAATTTTCTAAAGAGCGAGCCATTTCAACAGAATCTTCTCCTGCTAATTCAGCTTCGTAAGCCAGTTGTTTCGCCAACCAAAGCCTCCTTTGATGGCGATTGTAAAACTCAATGGCTTCATTAATATAAGTATTGCGTGGCTTTTTTAAACCTTCCAAAATTCTCTCTGTTTCAAGAAAAATTTGGTCTTCTAACTTAAGTGATAAATTTTTCATTGCGTATTTTTATTTTAATATACTGCAAGTATATACTTTTTGATATTGAAATCCAAATAATTCGTGAAAAATGGATTGTATAAAGTAATATTATAACAATACCCCCTCAGTATTTTGAGAGGGTATCTACATTAAACCAATCGTGTTATAAGCTCGTCGTTCTGTTTAGAAGAATATTCGGTTTTTGGGGTGTAAAATCGCTTGGGTTAAAAATTGTTTTTTAGGGCTAACAAATATTTTTTAGGGTATATTCAATAGTTAGCAAATGTTTTTGAGGTGATACAGGATTTGCTTTTACATTAATACGCCATACTCAAATATATTAACATTAATATTTAACTTTTTTTCAAAAACGGCATAATAAATTTAAAAATCAAGATAAACCCTACTCTCAGCATAGAAAGCAGAGCTTAATAACCTTTTGAGACAGCCTCTTTGTATTTCTAAACAGCTTTTGTTTTTTTTATCTATTTTTAGAAAGAACGACTACCTTTGCCTTCATAAAATTAAAAATACAATAAAACCTTAATGGTTATGCAAACTAAATTAAATCTTCGGTTCGGAATATTGGCAGTTATAGTCGTTGGGGCGGCTATGAGTCGCTTATTGCATCATCCACCTAATGCGACGGCTGTGGGCGCTATGGCATTGTTTGGTGGCGCCTATTTTATGCAGCGTTGGCAATCTCTTGTATTGCCTTTGGTGGCGATGTGGTTGAGCGATTTAGTGCTGAACAATGTCATTTACAAGGCATATAATCCTACTTTTACCCTCTTTACTGAGGGGGGTGCTTTTATTTATGGTGCTATTGCTTTGATGGTGGTACTCGGTTGGGTGATGTTGAAAAAAGTGAAACCCATGAATGTCATGACGGCGAGCCTTGTCGGTTCAGTTCTATTTTTCTTGATAACAAATGCAGGTGCTTGGATGGGCTCTACGCTTTATCCTCAAACGGGCGAAGGTTTGTTAATGGCTTATATTGCGGGCTTGCCTTTTCTCATAAATACTTTTGCGGGCGATTTGATCTGGTGCGCCGTCTTGTTCGGTGGTTTTGAATGGGCACAACAGCGATTTCCCACTTTGGCAACACATTAATTTAGATTACCATTTTTTTGATACGAAGATTTGCCATATTAAATTTTGGAATTAAACGACCCCTCAGTATAAGGCACTTATTTAAGCCATTTTATAAGTTTTTAACTTTTTGTGTTGTAAAAACATAGAAATTTGACTTATAAAATGGCTTTTGCTATTTTAACAAACTGCCATATCAAAATTACAATAGGGAGGTTATGTTTGTTAAAAAAATACCCAATACCTTTGTACTTGTAAAAGACTATGATGAAAATGCTCTGAATATATTTGAAAACCCGTTCATAGCTTTTCCTAAAACTTCCCCCCAATGCTTAGCGATTTTTAATTCGCAAGCATTATTACCCCTTTTTCGACCGATTAAAACTGTCATTAAACTTGTAACAAACATTACAAATGAAGAACCTCATTTTAACTTTTATGGGCTTTTGGCTGGTGGCATCAGTCGAGGCTCAAATCAACAATTCGCAATTCAATATCCAACGAATGAAATTCACTATGGACTCATTGGATTATAAAGTCAGCCGCTCCTCAAAACTGGTCTTTGAAACACAATTCATGAATAGGGTTGTGTATTCTGGACGTGACTATGGTTTAAAAGGATTTGGTACTACAGGGCAATTAACTTATCAGCATAAAAGTGGGTTTTGGCTTTCTACTGTGGGGTATTATTGGCAAGGCTCTACGGTAAAGTTTCCGAAAGCTGATATTGGAGTAGGTTATTCGACGGCATTGGATGAAAATTTGAGTGCTTCGTTTGGTTATAGCCGGTGGTTTTATTTTGGAAAAAGTAAAGATGAATTGCGTTGGGTATTCAGTGATTTTCTTTCTACTTATTGGACTATCAATTTGGGTTTTATGGGGCTTTCTCCTTCGTTTTATTATCAAATTGGCAAGAGTGAAAACGTAGCGCAATTTGCTCTTACAGCATCAAAATATAAAGAGTTTAAGCAGCCTGTTTTAGGCGGAAAATTAATTGTTGAGCCTAATTTTACTTGGATGATTTCTTCACGCGACCGTTATTACGCGTCAGAGCCGACCAAACCTTCAGGTAAAATTGTGAGAGTAATTGATTATGAACTAGTGATACCTGTTACTTACAGACGTGTGGGCGTATTTGATTTTTCACCCAAATTGCACATAACGCATCCTGTCAATGTTTTATCGTATGACGGGGCGCAAGAGGGAAAACCATTTATGTATTTTACTGCGAATTTGAAAATTCTTTTATGGCGACAAAAAGATAAAATTACAAACAAAAAGAGATAATCAACCTCCCGCCAGAGCCGATTCAAGAGTATTACCCCCTTTTACCCCCTTTGTTCAAATTCTTGATTTCAGGAGCTTGGATAAAGTAAGGTTTCTTTTTTCAAAAAACAAACGCAATTTTTACTTTTTTTTATCCTACTTACGAACTACTATGCACGAGCATCAAATTTTTTCAACGATGTCGCCTCGACGATGGCGCATCGTCAAATGGACGACAAGCGTCTTATTAGGCTTTGTAGTGTTGGGTTTAGGCATTATGGCAATGACTTTAGCAAAGCCTAATAAACCCGAATTGCCTAAAAATTTCACAAAATGTACACTTTCACCTGAGCAAATGGCAAATGATACGACTATCAGTTGGCAAGCAAGCGCTATGTATGCTGCTGGCTGTTGTCATGAGCGCGGACCTCGTTTGTTGACACCCCTCAGTAATCCAGCTCGTGTACCCTTAGCGCAGCAAATAAGGGCGGGTTTTTATATGAATTGGGATGATCGAAATTTGCAGAGTTTCTATTCCATGAGAGACAATATTGAAAAATTGAATATGGTGATTCCAGGTTGGTTGACTCTTGGGAAAACGGATACGGTAATATGCGAGATTGATACGATGGCTTTTCAATTTTTACAGAAACACCCCTCAGTAACCGTATTGCCAATGATTACGAATTGTGTCAATCAAGTATGGAGCAGTGAAAATGTACGGCGCATAATTCAAGATTCTGTCATCAAGCATAAATATATCGAGAATATTGTTTCAACCTTAAAACGTTATGGTTTTCAAGGTATTAATATTGATATTGAAAATTTGGATGAAACTTTAACTGAAGATTTTCATGTTTTTATGAAAGATCTTTATGGTAGGCTTCATACTGAGGGGTTTCTTGTTTCGCAAGAAATTATTCCTTTTACTAAGCAATTTGCTGTTGAAAGGGTTAATGAATACAATGATTTACTTTTCGTAATGGCTTATAACCAGCACTACGAGACAGGTGTTCCGGGTCCTATTGCCAGTCAAAAATGGGTAGAAAGAGTTATGGACAGTGTGTCGGCAGTTGTTCCAAATGACAAATTTGTATTGTGTATCCCTACTTTTGGCTTGGATTGGGGTAAAAAAGGACAGTTGAGCAAAGAGTTAACTTATAAAATGGCTATTTCTGTAGCGAAAGAAGCCGATGCTCGGATTAAATATAATAGCACCACTTATAACCTTGAATTTGAATACAGCGACGACGATAAAGTACCGCATAAAGTATTTTTCACAGACGCTGCTACTAATTTTAACGCCATCAGAGCAGTTGATAATTTTGGATGGCGGGGCGTGTGTATGTGGCGATTGGGCGCAGAGGATTCGCGCGTATGGGAGTTTTATAAAAAAGATTTGAGCCTCAATGCTTTAAAACGAGGCAGTTTTGATGCTAAAACATTGAGTACGACAATACCGGCGAATGATGTGACATATGTCGGCTACGGTGAAGTCATGGATATTTTGACGGAGCCTAAACCGGGGTCTATTCGTTTTCAATACGATTCTATTTATCATGTTATTTCAGAAGAATATTATCTCGAATTGCCAACGTCTTATGTCGTTCAGAGGTATGGTAAATCGGATAATAAGAAATTGGTACTCACCTTTGACGATGGACCAGATGAGAAATATACACCACAGGTTTTGGATATTTTGAAAAAAGAGCATGTGCCAGGCGCATTTTTCTTAATAGGGGGTCTAATGGAAAAAAATCCAGATATTACAAAACGGATTTTTAAGGAAGGTCACGAGATTGGCAACCATACTTTTACCCATCCTGATATTAATAAAATATGGGATTTTCAAGCACAATTAGAATTGATTAGGACTCGCCGAAGCATTGAGAGCTTGACAGGTAGTTCCACCCTCCTTTTCCGCCCACCTTACAACCCATATCCAGAACCGAGGAAGCGCGAAGAGTTGCAGGCTTTTATATTAGCTCGTGAGCATAACTATCTGACGGTGAATGAAAGCATTGACCCACTTGATTGGAAAGCCGGTATGACCGCCGATTCCATTTTTAACCGCGTAGTAAGGAAAGTGGATAGCAGTTATGGGCATATTATTCTCCTACACGACGCAGGTGGAAAACGTGAAGCCACAATAGAGGCATTACCGCGTATTATTCAGCATTTTAAAAAACGGGGTTTTCAATTTGTTTCTATTGCTGATTTGATGGGTAAAAAACGGGCTGATTTGATGCCTGTTGTAGAAAAAGACCAAAAGGCGTTGGTGCAATTGAATAGGGGCATCATGGATTTTAGCAATTGGATAACGACCAGTTTGGATTGGATTTTCTATTTAGCTGTGTATTTAGCTATATTTAGGGTGTCCTTTATTTTCTATTTTGCTATGAAACAAAAATGGAAGGATGATAAAGAAACTTTACCTGATTTTACACCACCCCTCAGTATAATAGTGCCTGCTTACAATGAAGAAATGGGCGCGACGAGTACGATAGCCAGTCTTTTGAATCAAAACTACCCCAATTTTGAAGTAGTGTTTGTGGATGATGGTTCTAAGGATAAAACATTTGAAAACGTTAAAGCGGCTTATGGCAATCATGCTCAGGTGCAGGTATTGACCAAGCCGAATGGTGGTAAAGCTTCTGCTTTGAATTTCGGTTTGAAGAAATGTAAAAGTGATTTTGTTGTCTGTATTGATGCTGATACACAGCTCGATCCAAATGCTATTCGTGAAATTGCGAAACCTTTTGCCGACCCTAAAGTGGGTGCCGTAGCCGGCAATGTGAAAGTGGGCAATCAAATCAATTGGCTAACTAAATGGCAAAGCATTGAATATATTACGGCTCAAAACTTCGACCGTATGGCATTCGCTTACCTCAATTGCATTACTGTTGTACCAGGTGCTATCGGTGCGTTTAGGCGCAAAGCGATTGGCGCGGTGGGTTGGTATGAGACAGATACGTTGGCAGAGGATTGCGATTTGACGATGCGGATTATTCGCAAAGGCTATCGAGTTGCACAGAACAATAATTCAATCGCTATCACCGAATCGCCTGAGACGTTGAAGCAGTTTTTGAAACAACGTTTCCGTTGGACATTTGGCGTGATGCAAGCCTTTTGGAAGAGCAAACATGTTCTTTTCAATAAACGCTATGGTTCGCTTGGCTGGGTGGCGTTGCCAAATATCTTAATTTTTGGGATGATTTTACCTATTTTTGCACCAATTGCCGATTTGGTTTTATTGCTTTCGGTATTGTCATCCGCCATCAAAGCCATTGTAGATGTGTCTAATTCGCCGATTGCTCCCATCAGTTTTTATGAGCAATATCACACGCTGATTTTATATTTAGCATTTATGGGTATTGACTTATTGGTGTCTGCTGTTGCCCTGAGGATTCAGAAAGAACCGTTGCGGCAACTCTGGCTGCTGTTTCCACAAAGGCTTGTTTATCGCCCTTTGATGTACTATGTTTTATTTAAATCTTACATAAAAGCATTGAAAGGTGAGCTAATGGGTTGGGGGGTGTTGAAACGTACAGGTAGTATTGGGCAAGTGGTAGTCAAACAGCCTATGCCGACCATTACACAAGAAGATATTGAATTGAATAAAATCCCCTCAGTAGGATAAATTTTGGGTTCATGTCCCGTTTTTCGGAGCGGGACATTTTTAGCGTTTAACAGCACACGGTTAAAAGATATTTTATAATACCTCATTGTGTATGATTGAGGTGGCTAAAATTTACATACTATGAACAAATTAAATTTTACACTTACTATCTTATTTTTGGGTATTTATTTTTGTACCCCCCTCAGTAGTCAGACGCCTACGGCGAGCTTTGCTACTTGGAAAGACAATAAAAAAGCCGCTTATTCTATCATACACGACGATTATAGCGATTACGTCACTGGCATTTTTCAATACGCTGACCCGATTGCTACGGCACGAGGTGTTAAATTGTGCTTCGGGGCTATCACAAGTGCCTGTGGTCCTTTAGAATGGGCTAATGCTAAGACTATGATGTCGCATGGGCATGAGTGCATTAACCATTCGCACAACCACCTTTGCGGTGGTACGGCTGGTCAATGTTTGGGCTTTTCAACTTATGAGCCTGGCAATTTTGCTACGGAATTAGATTTTTCTACTCAATTAATAGAAATCAATACGGGCGTGCGTCCGCGTTTTTTCATCCACCCTTACGATGCACCTTCGGATGCTATTATAAATTATTTAAAAAATAACTTGGGCTATTTAGGCTCACGGGCAGGCACTCAATTGGCGGTCAATGCCAATACTTTCACAGATTTTATGCGCTTAAATTTTTATGTGTATGATGGTACTGCACAAGCACTTACAAGTCTGAATACAGCCGTTAATACAGCTATTTCATCGGGTGGATATGCTGTTCGAGAGTTTCATGGTATTGATGATGGCTCGTGGTCTGCTATGACAGTAGCGAATTATACCAGCCATTTGAATTATGTAAAAACTAAAATGGATGATGGCTCTATTTGGTCGGCTACTCCTACCGAGGCTATTACTTATAAAATGCAGCGCGATGCATTTCAACCCGTTGTGGCTTATACAGCTTCAACTGGAATAATTAATGTCACCTTTAACGCGCTTAAAACGATTGACCCCTCAGTATTGAGGACACCTGTGACTGTCAATGTTAATTTAAATGGTATTGCAGGCACTTATAATGTTTTGCAAAATAATTCTAACGTAATCTCCACACGGATAAGCAATATTATTTCATTCAATGTCTATCCAAATCAAGGTGCAGTTTCTTTAAAATGTACGGATTGTGCACCACCACAACCAACGAATATACTTAATTTAGTGGCAACACCTCAAACCAATGCAGCTCTTTTAAGCTGGACAAACCCTTCGTCGAGTTTTGATGAAGTGCTGATAGTAGCAAAGCCTACAACGGGTTTTACAACTATTCCTGTCGGTACGACTTATGCCAGCGACGCTAATTTTACAGGAGCAGGAACATCCTTTGAAGGAGGTAAAGTCGTGTATCGGGGTCTTGGTACGAGCGTAACAGTGACAGATATACCAGGTGGTACGACTTATTACTTTCGAGCCTATACGCGTTTGGGCACTGTTTGGTCGAGTGGTGTAGAAGTAAATGCCATTCCAAATGTTGTGGTAATACCCCAACCGCTGAATATTTTTAATTTAACAGCCACACCACAGGCGAATGCAGCTGCATTAAATTGGTCAAATCCAGCTTCTAATTTTGATGAAGTGATGATTGTGACAAAGCCTACAACAGGTTTTACGACTATTCCCACAGGTACAACATATACTGCCGATGCCAATTTTACGGGCACAGGAACAGCCTTTGAAGGCGGTAAAGTGATTTATAGAGGTGTCAGTACGAACGTGGCGGTGACGAATTTGGTAGGTGGAACGACTTACTATTTTAGAGCCTATACCCGCTTGGGTAATATATGGTCGAGTGGGGTAGAAGTAAATGCGATTCCCAACAGTATTGTCATACCGCCAGTATGTGAACCCGATGGCAAGATGGTTCGTGAATATTGGAATAATATTACATACCTTGTTAATCCGTCTATTGCTTATTTAAGCATCGATTCGCGCTATCCCAATAACCCAACTTCAAGAGATACTTTAACTGAATTTCGCAGCTCCAATAAAGGCGATAAATACGGAGAACGTGCTATGGGTTACATAGTTCCTAAAGAGAGTGGTTTGTTTACGTTCTATGTAACAGGTGATGATAATGTAGATTTTTATTTAAGTACAACAGACAATGCTTCTAATAAAAGAAGAATTTGTCGGATAAGTGGATTGACTGGAGAGACGGAATTTAATAAATATTCCAGCCAAAAATCAGTGGCTATCAATTTAGTGGCAGGGCAGTATTATTATTTTGAATTACAGCATGTACAAGGAACAAGCACTAATCACTTTGGTGCATATTGGCAAACGCCTTCAAATTCGGCTATTACGCTTATCGATAAAGCCTTTTTCTCTTCCAAAACTTGTAGTGCTACTGCTTTGCAAGCTGCTACTGTTCAATACTTTGCTTTCGACGGGCGTTTGGAAGGCGATAAAGCTGTTTTGAATTGGGTCTCAAAATCTGTTAATGAAACGGATTATTTTGTCTTAGAAAAAGCAGATGAAAAAACAAGCGAGTTCAAACAATTGGATTTTATCAATTCATTCGATAAAAATCAATCACTGCAAGCCTTTTCATATGCGGATGCTAACCTCACAGACGGGGATAATTTCTATCGCTTGAAAACGGTGTTTCAAAATGGTGCTTCTGTGAAAGGTAATCGCTTGGAGCAATATAGCGAGATTGTGAAAGTGCGTTTTGACCGCCCGAATCTATATGATGTCTTTCCCAATCCCACAATTGATTATTTCTCCATCGATTTATCGCCTGCTAACGGCAAGGCTGTGGATATTAAAATCATTACATTGCTTGGAAAAGTAGTTAAACAAGAACGCATAGAGACCCCCTCAGTATTTCACCGTTTTGAACTCGGCGATATGCCAAGCGGACAATATTTTATACATATTCAACCGCAAAGCAAACGGGTGATCATGAAAAAATTGATGATTATAAAATAAGTAACGGAGTCAATACAGGCTACACAACAGTCAAAAAGAGAGCTTCACTATTCGCCGTTGAATGTTGAAGCATTCAAAAAAAATGCCTTGCTATTGGTCGTTGAATATTGAAGTATTCAAGAAGACTATTTGAGCATTTAGGAAGAGAGCTTTTATATTTGTCGTTAAATTAAGCTATAGAATGATGATGAAGAGTAAGATATACTGAGGGGGTAAGATATGAGTTTAAGGCTTTATTTAATATGAATTTAATTTGTTAATTTTAATAAAAAAAATGCAAATTTGTCAAAATGACTATAAATTTGGTCAACAATTCTTAACTAAACTATCTTTCCTCTAAAGCTTATTACTATTATTTCTACTATTATTCATCGGAATCCACGCCTGAATAAGACATTATTAGGGTGAAAATTAAACTTATACTATGAATAAAAATTGTTACAGACTTCCGATTATAGCTTTGGCTATTTGCTTTTTGACCCCCCTCAGTAGTCAGACTCCTACGGCGAGTTTTGCTACTTGGAAAGATAATAAAAAAGCAGCTTATACCATTATCCACGACGATTACAGTGATTATGTCACAGGCATTTATCAATATGCTGACCCCATTGCTACGGCACGGGGCATTAAACTCTGCTTCGGCGCTATCACCAGTGCTTGTGGACCTTTAGAATGGACTAAAGCGAGAACTATGATGTCGCATGGACATGAGTGTATCAATCACTCTCATAATCATTTTTGTGGTGGTAGTGCCAGTGAATGCTCAGGGTTGACAACTTATGGTCCTGCTAATTTCCCGACAGAGTTAGACCTCTCAACTCAATTGATTGAATCCAATACAGGCGTGCGCCCTCGATTTTTTATCCATCCGTATGATGCTTCTTCAGGTGATATTATAAATTATTTAGTCAGTATTGGATACTTAGGTAGCCGCGCGGGTAGCCAATTGATAACGAATCCGAATACATTTACGGATTTTATGCACTTGAATTATTATGTGTATGATGGCACAGCTGCTGCTCTTACTAGCCTCAATACTGCTGTCAATACTGCTATTTCGTCGGGTGGTTATGCTGTTAGAGAGTTTCATGGTATTGCAGATGGCTCATGGTCAGCGATGACAGTCACTAACTATACAAGCCATTTAGATTATGTTAAAACTAAAATAACGGATGGCTCGCTTTGGTCTGCTACAGCAACTGAGGCGATCACTTATAAAATGCAACGTGATGCTTTTGGTCCAGTAGTGGCATATAATGCTACAGCAAATACGCTCACGGTTTCTTTCTCAGCATTAAAAACAATTAACCCCTCAGTATTGAGGACGCCCGTGACACTGAATGTGAATGTAACAGGCTTTACGCCTGAGATATTAAATGCTTCTCAAAATGGTTCATCAGTTACGTACACAAGAGTGGGCAATATTTTATCATTCAATGTATATCCGCATTTAGGCAGCGTAGTTATAAACGTCGGTACTGCTGCACCACTGCCTTCTAATGTCACCAATTTAGTTGCTACTCCCCAAACGAATGCTGTATTATTAGGCTGGACAAGCCCTGCTACTGCTTATGATGAAGTGATGGTAGTAGCGAAAGCATCTACGGGCTTTACGACCATCCCAAGTGGTACAACCTATACGGCTGATGCCAATTTCACAGGAGCAGGCACTGCTTTTGAAGGCGGTAAAGTAGTATATAGAGGCACAGGCGCAAGTTTGACAATAACAGGATTGACGGGCGGAACTACCTATTTCTTCCGCATTTATACGCGCTCAGGTACAGCATGGTCAACAGGTTTAGAAGTGAGTGCTGTTCCTACAGCTGTTGTGCTACCGCCGCCTGTGAACATCACTAATCTATTAGCGACGCCCCAAGCGAGTGCTGTATTATTAGGTTGGACAAGCCCTGCTACTGCTTATGATGAAGTGATGGTAGTAGCGAAAGCATCTACGGGCTTTACGACCACCCCAAGTGGTACAACCTATACGGCTGATGCCAGTTTCACAGGGGCAGGAACTGCTTTTGAAGGCGGTAAAGTAGTGTATCGAGGAACAGGGATCAGTATGACTGTTACAGGTTTGACCACAGGCACAACCTATTTCTTCCGCGTTTATACACGGTCAGGTACAGCATGGTCAACGGGTTTAGAAGTGAGTGCATTACCTTTAGCACCGCCACAACCTGTCAATATCACCAATTTGTTAGCTACACCACAAAATAATGCGGTGTTGTTAAGTTGGACAAATCCAACCACTGCATTTGATGAGGTAATGATAGTTGCAAAAGCCAGTACAAGCTTTACAACCGTACCAAGCGGTACAACTTATACGGCTAATGCAAATTTCACAGGCACAGGCACTGCTTTTGAAGGCGGCAAAGTGGTATATCGAGGTACTGGTACAAGTATGACCGTCACAGGATTGACTGGCGGTACCACTTATTTCTTCAAAGTTTTCACACGCTCAGGTACAGCATGGTCAACGGGTGTGCAAGTCAGTGCTATACCTACAGCTGCTGCAACGCCAGCCAATGTAACGAATCTCATCGCAACTGCTCAAGTGAGCGCAGCATCAGTCACTTGGACAAACCCAACTTCTACTTTTGATGAAATCCTTGTTGTAGCTAAAGAATTAACGGGTTTTTTAACTACGCCTGTTGGGACGACTTATAATTCGGATAGTAATTTCTCAGGGACAGGCACTGCTTTTGAAGGCGGCAAAGTTGTGTATAGAGGCATCGGTACAAGTGTAACCGTCACCAATTTGATAGCAGGGAGGACGTACTTTTTCAGAGCTTATACGCGTTTAGGCACGGTCTGGTCAAATGGTGTACAAGTGAGTGCTATTCCAACAGGTACAACAACCCCTTGTGCTGCCAATGGCAAGCTTATTCATAAAGTATGGAATAATCTTACTTTGAATGAGTATGATATTACTGATTTGACATTAGATGCTCGCTATCCAAACAGTCCGTCATCAGTAGATACATTGACGCAATTTACTACTTTTAGCACTGTTAGCTACTTTGGTGACCGTGTTTTAGGTTATATAGCACCTCAAACCACTGGCAATTATACTTTCTGGATTGCCGGAGCAGATGATGTACAACTTTTCCTAAGTACCGATGAGTCAGTTGCTAATAAAAGAAGTATTTGCACTATAGCAGACTATACAAATATTGGAGAATTCACTAAATATACGACTCAAAAATCGACAGCTATCGCCCTCACAGCAGGTAAATTTTATTACGTAGAGCTATTGCATATTCAAAGCGAGGGAGAAGCCCATTTTGATGTGCAGTGGCAAACGCCTACAAATACTACGCTGTCGCCTATTCCGAGTGTCAATTTATCTTCAAGAACTTGTACGGCCACTACGCCACTCTTGTTAGCCACCGCTCAAACAGCTACTTTCGCAGGACGTTTGGATGGCGATAAAGGTATATTGAATTGGGCAACAAAATCAGCGGATGAAAATGATTATTTTATATTAGAAAAAGCAGACGAAAAAACGGGCGACTTCAAGCAATTGGATGTTATTAATGCGCAAGGACGAGATAAGTCGTTGCAGGCATTCTCTTACGTTGATGAAAATTTGAATGATGGCGATAATTTTTATCGGTTGAATACCATTGCCCAGAACAGTGCTCAAGCCATTGGCGCGGGGCAATATAGCGAGGTTGTCAATATAAGATATGAGCGACCAGATGCCTACGCGGTATTCCCTAATCCGGCAGAGGATTATTTTTTAATAGACTTGTCATTAGCCAACCGCAAGGCGGTGGATATATCAGTCATATCGTTGCTCGGGAAAGTCCTCAAAACTGAGCAGATTCAGACCCCCTCAGTATTACACCGTTTTGAACTCAGTGATTTGGAAAGCGGACAGTATTTCATCCGTGTACAGCCGCATGGCAAGCGCATGGTGATGAAAAAGTTGATGATAATGAAATAATAAAAGCAACTATAATTTATAAAAGACCCCATTGGTTTGTATGCCATTGGGGTCTTTTTGTTGTATTGCCTTCGACCAAAGGCACTATTTTTAAGACTAAGTGTAAAAATTACAATAATTTACACAAAAAATTTTTTTATTCCAATTTTTAAAAATAATTTTAACGTTTAATTAAAATAATCAAAATATAATTCTGAAAATATAAAATATAATGAAACGGAGAGATTTTATAAAAACTACTACTGGATTGGCAGCTACTTCAGCATTGATGCCGTCTTCTTTCTTTGCTGATAAATCAACGCCCATTGGTATTCAACTTTGGAGTGTGCGCGATGCCATGCAGAAAGACGCAGTCGGTACATTGACTCAACTATCCAAACAAGGCTATAAATACGTAGAAGGTTTTGGCTTCAATCAAGGCAAATGGTTTGGTTTGACACCTAAAGAAATGAAGAAAACATTGTCAGGCTTAGGTATGACCATGAAAAGTGGGCATCAAATGCTAACAACAAAGCAATATGATTCTGATAAAAAAATGCTGACCGACGATTTCAAAATGGCTGTTGATGCAGCCGTTGAGGTGGGTCAAACATACCTCATTAACCCATACATGGCAGACGGTGACCGAAATAAAGAAGGCGTTGCGAAGTTGTGCGAAATCTACAATAAAGCAGGTGAACTCTGCAAAAGCAAAGGTTTGCAATTTGGCTACCACAACCATGCTTTTGAATTTGATACTCGCATAGACAATGAACCTATGTATCGCTATCTTTTGGATAATACTGACTCGAAGTTGGTGATTATGGAGATGGATATGTGTTGGGTCGTTCGAGGTAAATATAATCCGATTGATTGGTTCAAATTATATCCAGGACGTTTCCAATTGGCACATATGAAAGATTTAGCAACTCAAGCTAAAGATGGCTCTTGCATTATCGGCGATGGTATAGTTAATTTTAAAGAAATTATAGCCAATCAGAAATTAGCGGGTTTGAAAATGTGGATTGTTGAGTTAGAAGATTATGTCAAAACATCCGTTGAAGATGTGGCTGTTTGCTATAAAAACTTGCGTAAAATACTCTAAATATGAAATCTTCCGTTATAAGAAGGACTGAGGAGTAGAAATAATATCACAATATCATAATAATATCATAATTACAAAATGGATAGAAGAGAAGCTATAAAACGCGCAGCATTGTTAGTAGGTGGTTCGATTATGATGCCCGATATTTTGAAGGCATGGACACACCCAACCATCAGCAATAAGGCTTTCAGCATATCACTCACGCAAGATCAAACCCTTGTCGAGCTATGCGAAACAATCATCCCGACGACAAATACACCCGGCGCAAAAGCCGCAGGAGTCGCAGATTTCGTCAAAAAAATGCTCGCTGATTGCTATGAAAAGAAAGTGAGCGATGCTTTTATGGTAGGCTTAGATAAATTAGATGCTGCTTCTAATGCTCAATTCGGTAAATCTTTCGCCGATGTCACTGCTGAACAACGCATCGAATTAGTAAAAGCTGCTGAAGCACAAGCCATTGAAGAACGCGCTAATTTTAAAAAGCAGCAACAATCATTTGGAGAAGCCAACACATTACCTCAAGCCCAACCGTTCTTTTTCATTGCTAAAGAACTGACAGTGACGGGTTATTTCACATCTGAAATCGGCTGCACGCAGGCTTTACGCTATGAACCAGTTCCGGGAAGGTATGACGGTGCATTGCCTTACAAAAAAGGTGATAAAGCTTGGGCGACATGATAATTAAGTTTAACCTTTTCAATTTATTTTTTAACTTTTTGTTAAGAATGCCCCCTCAGTATTCAGCGTAATTTTGGGGCTAATATGTTGAAAATCAATTTTTTATAAATTTAAAACTTAGTCTTTATCAAACGAATGAAAAAATTAATTTTAAGTGCCGCTATTTTAGCGTTCGGTTATTCTGCCAAAGCGCAAACACCTGCTATTCCGGCTGATGTATTGGCTCTTTTACAAAAACATACTTGCTATACTTGCCATCACCCAACTAAAAAAATAGTAGGACCGGCATGGACTGATGTGGCTGCTAAAAAATATGATGCTAAGAAATTTGCAGCACTCGTAGCAAAGCCTGTTCCGACGAATTGGCCCGGCTATACAGCTATGGCGCCGCTTCCTAATGTGCCGAAAGCTGATTTAGGAAAAATTCAGGCTTGGGTAAAAACCTTGGCGAATTAAGCCCAACTGTTTTTAAAGCCACTTTCAAAATATGAAGTATGAATGTATAACGTCGTTTTTAATAACATTTTAAAAAAGGGCAGTGTACATCAATACTTCATATTTTTTTTGCTACTTGAAAAATCTATGTGAAAACCTTGAGATTATGAACTTGAATATAGAATCCATAAAGAAAAATACTTTCGATGCCATTATCGTCGGTTCAGGTATTAGCGGTGGCTGGGCTGCTAAAGAACTGTGTGAAAAAGGCTTAAAAACGCTTGTTTTAGAGCGCGGTAGAGATGTGCCGCACAAAACAGGCTATCCCACAGCTACTTTGAACCCATGGGAATTGGAGCATCACAACCACTTACCCCTCAGTATTACGAAGGAAAATCCCATTTTATCGAAGTGTTATGCTTTTGATGAAGCCACAAAAGACCTTTTTGTCAAAGACAAAGAGCACCCTTATGTGCAAGAGAAGCCTTTCGATTGGATTCGGGGTTATCAGGTCGGTGGAAAATCCTTGCTTTGGGCACGTCAGACACAACGCTGGAGCGACTTTGATTTTGAAGGTCCCGCCCGCGATGGTTATGCAGTTGATTGGCCCATTCGCTACAAAGACATTGAAAAATGGTACAGTTACGTTGAAAAACATGCAGGTATTTCAGGCAATAAAGATGGTATTCCGCAATTGCCTGATGGCGAATTTCAGCCACCGATGCAGTTAAATTCAGTTGAAAAACATTTGCAATCAAGCATTGCTAAAAATTATACCGACCGCCAAATGATAGTCGGGCGGTGTGCTCACCTCACTCAACCTACGCCCGAACAATTGGCAATGGGTCGTGGGCAATGTCAAAACCGCAATTTATGCTATCGGGGCTGTCCGTTTGGCGCATATTTCAGCAGCCAATCGTCCACTCTTCCGGCGGCAGCGAAGACTAAAAAGTTGACAATGCGCCCTAACTCAGTCGTGCATTCCATTATTTATGATGAAAAAAAGCAAAAAGCAACGGGCGTACGAGTCATAGATTCACAGACAAAACAGATGACGGAGTATTATGCTAAAGTGATATTCGTCAATGCTGCTTGCATCAACACCAATTTACTTCTACTCAATTCTACCTCCAATCGTTTTCCCAAAGGCATTGGCAACGACAACGATTTGATGGGTAAAAACATGGCTTTCCACAATTATCGGGCGCGTGTTACGGCTCAAATTGATGGTTTTGATGATAAATATTATGCAGGTCGTCGTCCTAATGCAGGTTATATGCCCCGTTTCCGTAACGTTTTCAAGCAGGAAACCGATTATTTGCGCGGGTGGGCAACTTATGTAGATGCAGGAAGAGGTGGTTGGGGCAATGGCGATGGCTTCGGTGCAGAGTTCAAAGCGCAAGCATCAGAGCCAGGCGCATGGAATATATTCGTCATGGGCATGATGGAAACGTTGCCCAAGTTGACCAATCGAGTCAGTCTTCATCCGACTTTAAAAGATGAGTGGGGCATTCCGCAACTCAATATTTCCATGAGTTACGACGATAACGATGAAAAAATGATTAAAGATTATCATGTTCAGACCTCTGAAATGCTCAACAAAGCAGGTTTTAAAAATCTTCAACAACAAGATACTCAGCAAGCCCCGGGCTTAGATATTCACGAAATGGGCGGCGTTCGCATGGGCAAAGACCCTAAAACCTCCTTGCTCAACGAGTGGAATCAACTTCATGCTTGTAAAAATGTCTTCGTTACTGACGGTGCCGCTATGACAACAACTTCTACTCAAAACCCATCATTGACATTTATGGCTTTGACGGCGAGGGCAGCAGATTATGCGGTGAATGAGTTGAAAAAGCGGAATTTATAATACATTATCAACATTATATAAAATAAAACAACAGAAATAAAAATGGCAAATCTAAATGTAAACGCTGCGAAAAAGAAATATGATGCGATTGTCATCGGCTCCGGTGTGAGTGGCGGCTGGGCAGCTAAAGAACTCACGGAAAAAGGCTTGACGGTTTTGATGCTTGAAAAAGGCAAACCTTTGGAGCATATAAC
>JAYTON010000059.1:0-3938 GCA_043747725.1 Saprospiraceae bacterium | reverse complement strand
ATTGGTCGAAATGAGGAATAAATCACATTCTGCACCAGCTTGGGTTCGGTAAAAGTACATTTCCCATTTGCCTTCGGTCACGCGCCGTATTTGTTCAATGACATAGCCTTCCCAAGATGCACCGTTTGATGGATGCCCCATCAAATCCGCAAAAGAGCGGATACGCAATAAATGGTGCAGCAGACTTGTTTCGCGGATATAGATTTTAGGTGATTTTATCAACCGTTTACCGATGTTTACAAAATAAGGTTGTAAGCGATGAATCATAAAGCCTCCTTCGAGAAGGTCAAGGTATAAATTGATGGTTTTTGCCGAAATACCCAGTGAGTTAGAGAGTTCTGTAATATTCAGTAGCGCTCCTTGAAGGTGTGCTAACATTTGCCAAAGGCGCATTACATTTTGAGGTCGAACATCAAAACCCAACTCAGGCAAATCGCGCTCGACGAATGTTCTCAGGAAATTATCAAGCCAGCGTTCTCTAAAAACAGCATCCGGTTTGAGCAATACTTCAGGGAAACCGCCAACGAGCCAATGCTCATTTTGAGTAGTGGTTTCTATGATTTCGGGCATTGAAAATGGTGTGAGTTCGTGATAAGCAATTCGTCCAGCTAAACTATCAGAGCTTTGACGAATAAGCAATGGTGAAGCAGAACCCAGCAAAATGAAACGCCCTGCTACCCGATTGGAGTCAATCAATGGGCGTAAAGTGGCGAAGAGTTCGGGCATCCGTTGTACTTCATCAATGATGATACAATGATTTTCGTAATATTTTAAAAAATTATAAGCTTCTCGAAGTTTTTCGACATCGCTTCTGATTTCTAAATCCAAAAATATGACTGGTTTGCCCAAATCGTTTTCGAAGCTGTGTGCCAAAGTTGTTTTCCCCACTTGGCGTGGACCAACAAGGGCAACAGCAGGAAATATTCTTGCCGAAGTTAAAACTTCTTGTTGTAAAAGCCTTTTTAGTATCATCTTCCTTGCATATTAGGACGTCAAGGTAGTAATTTACAAGGATAAACTATTTTAAAAATTTAAATTATTTTCATTTTTCATAAAAAATTTGTTGAAATGAATATCATTTTTGAAAAAATATACCCAGATTGCTTCGTACCTCGCAATGACATATCCGTGCTTGGCAGTTACATAAAACCTAAAATTGCAATTTTAGGACTCATTTTTACTTTTATTTTAAATAAAAATTATGCACAACTACCTAATAGTCAGCCCATTACGCTCGATAATGCTATCAAAATAGCCCTTGAAAATAATTCTTCCCTCAAACCGCAACGCTTGAAAGTGAGCCAATTCGAGCAGCTTGAAGGCACAGCATTTGACTTGCCGAGAACGAATTTTGGGACAGAATTGGGGCAAATCAATAGTCGGGCGTTTGATTCGCGGTGGTCGGTGGCGCAATCTTTTTCATTGCCTAAAACATATCGTCAAAGGGCTGAATTATTGAAATCTGAAACGGCTTTGCAACGCCGCACGGTGGCTATGAATGAGCAGGTTTTGAAAGTTCAAATTTATGCGACTTATTATGAATTGCTTTATCTCTTGGAGCAAAAAGCCTTGCTTTTGAGGAATGATTCTTTGTTTTTAAATAATTTAAAAAATGCTGAAATCCGTTTAAAAACAGGTGAAACGGGTATTTTAGAAAAGACAACGGCGGAAACTCAACGACTTCAAATGGCGCATCATTTACAATTGCTTGAATCTGATATTATTTATTATCAAATTCAGTTGACAAATCTGTTAAGTGTCACTGCGAGTGGAGCGCGGCAGGAGGGGAGGTATTTACCTGAGAAGCAAGCGTTTAAAATGGCATTTTTATTACCCAATGACTTGGAATCGTTGAAAAATCATCCCGAATTACAGTTTTTAAAACAGCAAATTGAGATTCAACGACAGCAGACTTTGGTTGAGCGCGACCAATTATTGCCGTCTTTTTCAGTGGGTTATTCCCTTCAATCGGTTCGGGGTACGCAGACTTTTGGGGCGAAAGATTATAGCTACAATGCTGTCCCTCAATTTTCAACAGTACAGTTAGTGGCTTCGATTCCTTTATTTAAAAAAGCCACTCAGAACCGCATTGCGGCTGCTCAAGTCGGCGAACAAGTAGCACAAAGCACCTTGACAGCGCATGAATTAGCTGCGCAAAACCGCTATCGTTTATTGGCTCAACAATTTCAAAAACAAGAACAAAATGTGCTTTATTTTGAAAAAATAGCTTTGCCACAAGCACAACGGCTCATTGAAATTGCCAATATCAGCCGCCGAAATGGAGAAATTGGCTATGTAGAATGGTCATTTTCAGTCGCTCAAGCTTTGGCAATTGAGCAGCAATATTTGGAGGCTGTAAGGCAATATAATCAAACAGTTATTGACATTAAATCAATTTTTAATTTCTAAATCTCACAATGAAAAATTTAAAATTAATATTCATAATTGCTTTATTTTCAACGAGTTGTAAAAATAAAACCGTTGAAAGTACCCTCTCAGTATTGGAGGAAAAAACGGCTGAAAATATCGTCAAATTCACTGATGTTCAATTGCAAAATGGTAAAATCCAGATTGGTAAAGCTGAAATGAGATCATTGAAAGGCATTTTAAAAGTGAATGGCTCGATTGATGTGCCGCCACAAAACCTTGTTTCGGTCAGTTTTCCGATGGGTGGTTATTTAAAAAATACGAATTTATTACCCGGTATGCCCATCAAAAAAGGGCAAGTGATTGCCACTTTAGAAGATGCGGCTTATATCCAATTGCAGCAGGATTATTTAACCATTTCAGCTAAACTGGATTATTTGCAACTCGATTTGAATCGGCAACAAGAGCTGAATGCTCAAAAAATAAATGCTGAAAAAACGCTTCAACAAGTGCAATCCGAGTTCCGTTTACAGCAGATTTCGCAAAAAGGGATGGCTGAAAAACTGCGCCTCATTGGCATTAATCCTAATAATTTGACTGAAAATAATATGACGCGCACTGTTTCAATCTACTCGCCCATCAGTGGCTATGTTTCAAAAGTGAATGTCAATATTGGCAAATACCTTGCGCCTACAGATGTCATGTTTCAATTGGTCAATACCGATGATATTCACGCGAATCTGACGGTTTTTGAAAAGGACATTCCAAAATTGAAAATTGGTCAAAAGCTGACAGTGACAGTTCCGAGCTTGCCCAATAAAAATTATGCAGCAGAAATTATACTCATCGGGCGGGATTTGAATGAAAACAGAGCCGTTGAGGTGCATTGTCATTTTGAGAATGAAGACCATAAACTCTCGCCGGGCATGTTCCTTTCAGCCGATATTCAAACCACTGAAACCAATGCCTTGACTGTGCCGAACGATGCAGTGGTGCGTTTTGAAAACAAGCAGTTCATTTTCATTGAAAAAGGAAAAGGCGTTTTTGAAATGATGGAAGTAGTATTGGGTGTTATGGACAAACAGTTTTCTCAAATCATCCCCCTCAGTATTTCAGACATTTCAAAGCAAAATATAGTCATTCAAGGCGCATATTCTATTTTATCAAAAATGAAAAATACCACGGAGGAGTAAATTTTAATTGGAAAGGCATTAAAATGGCTTGTATTTATTGGATTAACCATTTTTTAACCATAATTACCTGCCCATTCAATAATATAGCCTTAGCAGGGCTTTCTTATAAAAATTTAACATTTTAAAAGAATAGGATTAAGAGGTTAAAATCGTCAGCGAAATCGTCTAAAATTTTGGCAATATTCTTAATTTTTCTTTTTTTAAGACGTTGATAATCAATGTTCTCATCAGACTAATAGGTTGTGCTACGGTTTTAAAAATGGTCTGTAAAGTATCTTCTTTGAGTGTCACATCTCTGATATGATTATTGGTCTCAATAGCCCAGTGATTCCGAATGCGTCCATAAATTTGCTTTGCATGGTCTGTATGAGCAATGAT
>JAYTON010000058.1:0-6097 GCA_043747725.1 Saprospiraceae bacterium | reverse complement strand
CTGGCTGCGAGGATAGTCATATTATACATTTCAGCCGCCAATTCCGAGCCGACAGCCCCTATTTCTGTCCATTCATTTTCACGTATTTCTTTAGCCACGAGGGCAGTATCGTGGGCTTCAATGAGCTTGATATGCGGATATTTTTCAAAAAATTCCTCGCATTGTTGTAACGCAATGGGGTGCGAATGCACTTCTTTCAAATCCTCAATAGCGATGCCGGGCAGTGCCATAAGGTTTTGTTTAATCCTTAAAAACACTTCACCTTTTATGCGTAATTTGCTGTTATTCAATAAGTTATAATTCCGAAGAATACTTCCCGCAATGGTATTTTCAATCGCCATGACAGCTACATCGGCTTCGCCTGATTTTACTTTTTCAATCAAAATATCAAAAGTATCAGCAGGGACAATTTCTATATTTCCATTGGGATGAAAACTGCGCGCCGCTATTTCATGAAACGCACCGTGTACGCCTTGAATAGCAATTTTCAAGGCAGAAGATGTTGGCATTAGAATGTCAGATTTTAAACCCACTGGTTGATAGTACGATTCCATTTATTAAATTTAAAAATTTACAATCAAATAAAAACAAAAAAGGAGTCCGTTGCGGGACTCCTTTTTTTTCATTTATGTTGAAAAACGATTTTTCAATTGATGATGCAAGAAGATAGCCCCTTTTTTGGTGTACCAAAGAAGTAATAAAAATAACCAAAACAAAAGGGCGAAAATTTCATAGCCTCACTGATATTTTATTTCTATTAAAAAAGAGCTTCAATAATTAATGCACAAACGTAGAGAGATTTTTCGGTTTGTGCAAACTTTCTGATAATAAATTTTCAAATGGCAGCCTTTCTCAAAGAAAAAATAGTAAAATAGTCGTAAAATAATTATAAAATGCCAACAACTTGCACTGCTTATGCGTTTCAAACTTTGCCTAACAATATTGTAATATTTCAATTAAAAAAACTCTTTTCAACATTATTAAAAAAAAGGATTAACTTTTTAATGAAAGTATTATATTTGTCCGAATTATGAAAAATCAAGAAAAACAATTAGAAAATAATCAAGAATTTTTGTGAAGCGTTTAATCTTTTATGATAAATAATTTTAAATCGTTTTTACCTCAATATCAATGCATTAAACGCTTTTTAATAGAACCCAACACAATTTTATTTTATTAATTTATTACAACTATGAACTTATTGGAAGACGTACAAGCCAAAATTGAAGCTGGAAAAACCGATGCGGCTTTGGCTGACGTAAAAAAAGCCCTTGATAAAACGCCAGAAGACCTCGATGTTAAACGCGCAGCCGCTACTGTTTTTTACAAAAAAATGGTATCCGATTTTGACGGTGGCAATTCAGATGGTGCAATAGAGTGGTATAGCAAATACTATATCCTCGAACTCCCAGAAGACGACCCTTTGCACGAGCAGTTCAAGACTTATCAACGCCGCATTCACCCCGAGTTTCCGCGTATGCAGGAAGCCAACAAACTCAGCAAATCGGGAAAAAACATGGAGGCTTTGGCTATCTACGAAGAGGTTTTGACAACTATCAAAGACCTTAAAGTAGCATATGTCAATGTCGGCTGGTGTTTATATCGCCTTTTGGCTGAGTTGGCGCCGAAACCTGACCCGGATGTAGCACTTATCAACAAATGCTTCAATATCTACAAAGGTTTTGAAATACTTGGACCAAGCAATTTGCACGCACAAATGTTACGAATTGCCTTGTATTTTAAAGATGTAGATGGGGTAGATTTGCTTGATTTCCTACACGGGTGGAATTTCGATCATTTTAGAGAAGAAGATTATGCGCCGTTCAAAACAGGGACAGGAACAACGATTCCGAGTCTTTGCGAACGCGCATATTTGACCTATAGTCGCGTGTTGCTCAATTCAATGCGCAGTAGCGACTCCTCAGTAGTAGAAAAAGCGAAAGAGTATTCTCTTGAGTTTTTACCATTGCTTGAAGAGGTTTTGGAAAAATTGCCACGCAACGTATGGTTGCCTTATGCGCGCACATTGCTCATGTCGCAACTCGGCAAACCGCATCGCGTACAGATGGAATTGGTTCATATATTGAAAGTTCAGAACAACCAATTTTGGGCGTGGGCATCGTTGGCAGAAAGTCTTTCTATGGAAGGTAGAGACAATGACGCGTTGGCTTGTTATTGCAAAGCGTTCTTTCTCCCAGCTCAAGGCGAATTGGCTTCTCATGTGCGGGAGTCATTTGCAGCATTGCTTGTCAAAATGCACCTTTATAATGAAGCGAGAACTGAGATTGATCAAATCATGAGAAATCGCAAGAAAAAAGGGGACATGTCGAAGACCATGCAAGCTTGGAGCGAAGAGGAATGGTTCAAAAACTCACGTTATGCGCCGACTAATAAAATGCTTTATACGCGCCATGCCGGTCGTGCCGATGCACTCCTCTGGGCGGATTTACCTGATAGTATTGCAATCGTTACGCACGTGGATACTGAAAGAGGTGTGTTCTTCTTTGCTGTTGATAAAAAAATCGGCGGTAAACACAACCTCAAAGGTCTTTTCATGAAAGTAAAAGTCGGTGATATATTGGCTATTAAGCTGCGTGAAGCGGAAACTGAATTTGGTAAAATGTGGAAAGTGGTCGGTGGCAAGTTTGAAAAAGACCGCTTCCCTAAAGATATTTGCCAAATTATCAACGAAACCATTCAGATTCCTTACGGTCGTGATTTCGGTTTCATGAAGCCAAGCAATATTTATGTCGGTGCTGACCTCGTAAAAAGACATCGTTTATACGATGGTCAAAACCTTAAAGGTATTGCCCTCCTTTCTTACAACAAAGCGAAAGCTGAATGGGGTTGGAAATTGATAGCTGTTGTAGGTGGTGAAGAGTAATTAATGAAGATCTTAGATATTAAAAATCCGATAGCCCGTAAAAAGGCTCATCGGATTTTTTAATGGTATATCACCCCCTCAGTATTTCGAATTTGTGATTTCGGAATCGAACACAACTGAAAGCCGGAATCACAAATCCGAGATAATTAGCCCCTACTCATTTTAGAAATAATCTCAAACTCCTCTGGCGTAACAGGCTGCACCGAAAGGCGGCTCAATTTAAGCAGAGCCATATTTTGTAATTCAGGCGTTTCTTTAATGATACTGAGGGGTACTTCTTTTTTGAATGCTTCAACAAATTCTAAATCCACCGCTATCCAAGCCACCTCTTCAGTCGTCGGGTCTTGATAATGCTCACGGACTACACGGGCAAGAGCAATAGCTGCTGGTTTAGTAACACTTCGATAAAAAATACAAATATCATCTATCTGCATAGCGCGTAGATTATTACGCGCTGTATAATTTCGGACACCGTACCAAACCGTCACTTTTTCCTTTTTGAAATCTTCCAAAGAGAAAGTTTCAGGTTCTGATTTTACAAGCCAATAAGTCATATTTCTTTATTTTAAAATTAAAAAAACGAGACACCACATCAAGAAATGTCTCGGTTTTTTTATGATATGTCACTCATCTCAACCACATTATCATCGACGATAAGTTTACCTTGAGTCGCTTTTTGCACATCTTCTATGGACACACCGGGGGCTGTTTCCAAGAGTTTAAAACCACCTTCTAGCAATACTTCTAAGACAGCCAATTCAGTCACTATTTTTTTAACACAATTCAAACCAGTAATGGGCAGAGTGCATTTTTTCAATAATTTAGATTCGCCGTCTTTGTTGACATGTTGCATAGCGACAATAATATTTTTAGCAGAAGCGACCAAATCCATTGCGCCACCCATACCTTTCACCATTTTACCGGGTATTTTCCAATTGGCAATGTCGCCATTTTCAGAAACTTCCATCGCGCCTAAAATGGTTAAATCTACATGACCGCCGCGTATCATAGCAAAGCTTTCGGCTGAACTGAATAATGCTGAACCAGGTACCATTGTGATGGTCTGTTTGCCAGCATTGATTAAGTCGGCGTCCACATTTTCCTCCGTCGGAAATGGTCCGATACCGAGCAATCCGTTTTCAGATTGCAGCACCACATTCATCCCTTCGGGAATATAATTAGCGACTAAGGTGGGAATACCAATACCTAAATTGACGTAATATCCTTCTCTCAATTCCTGAGCAATCCGCTTGGCTATTTGATTTTTATCTAACATTTTTATTTACCAATTAAAAATTATTTCATAATTCATCATTTCGAAACCGTTCTTTGCTCTATGCGTTTTTCATAATCTTGTCCTTGAAAAATGCGCTGAACGTAGATGCCGGGCGTGTGAATATGAGCAGGATCGAGCGTTCCAGCAGGTACTAATTCTTCAACTTCTGCAATCGTAATAGTGCCAGCGGCAGCCATCATCGGGCTAAAATTTTGAGCCGTTCCTTTGAAGATGAGATTGCCTGCTGTGTCGCCTTTCCATGCTTTGATGATGGCAAAATCGGCTTTCAACCAAGCCTCCATCAAGTATTGTTTACCATGAAATGTGCGCACTTCTTTACCTTCGGCAACTTCCGTACCCACACCCGCAGGGGTGAAAAATGCTGGAATACCTGCCCCACCCGCTCGGATGCGTTCGGCGAGCGTGCCTTGCGGAATGAGTTCAACTTCTAACTCACCCGACAATAATTGGCGTTCAAATTCTTTATTCTCACCGACATACGACGACATCATCTTCTTCACCTGTCGCGTTTTGAGCATCAATCCGATACCAAAATCATCTACGCCAGCATTGTTAGATATGCACGTCAAGCCTTTAGTGCCTTTTCGAATTAAGGCAGCAATACAATTTTCAGGAATGCCACAAAGTCCAAATCCACCCAACATAATGGTAGCGCCATCTGGAATGTCAGCCACTGCCGCATCAGCCCCTGCTATCGTTTTATTAATCATAAATTAATTTTTTATAAATTTTATAAGCAATTGATTTTCAATTATTTAGCTTATTACCAATCACCCATCACTCATTTTTAAAGGTTTCCTCTCTTATCCTGCTCTCTTTCAATGGATTCAAATAAGGCTTTAAAATTGCCTTTGCCAAAAGATGTTGCGCCTTTTCGTTGAATTATTTCAAAGAAAAGTGTCGGGCGGTCTTCAACGGGTTTTGTAAAAATTTGTAAAAGATAACCTTCTTCATCTCTATCCACTAAAATATTGAGGTCGCGAAGCGGTTGAAGGTCTTCATCAATAGTGCCTACTCGCTCTAATAAATTGTCGTAATAAGCACTTGGAATCTCCAAAAAATCCACACCCCGCGCGCTCAATTCAGTTACTGTTTGAACAATATTGTCAGTCGCTACGGCAATATGCTGTACACCCGCACCATCATAAAAATCGAGGTATTCTTCTACCTGCGATTTCTTTTTACCATGCGCCGGCTCATTAATCGGAAATTTGATATAACCATTGCCATTCGAGACCACTTTCGACATCAAAGCGGAGTATTCAGTAGAAATATCCTTATCATCAAATGTCAAAAGTAGTTTGAAACCCATGACATCTTCATAAAATTTGACCCATTTATTCATATCACCTAACTCAACGTTACCGACACAATGATCCACGTATTTTAAGCCTACATCACCTTTGAAAGTACGGCTTCTATGCGGCTGATAAGTCGGTAAAAATATACCATCGTAATTTTTTCGCTCTACAAAAGTATGAATCGTATCGCCATAAGTTTTGATAGAAGCCACGACTACTGATCCGTTTTCATCAGTAATAGTCTGTGGCTCGGATGCAGGCGTAGCGCCTCTTTGCACGGTATCATAAAACGATTGCGCAGCATCATCTACCCATAAAGCCAATACCTTGACACCATCGCCGTGCTTACGCACGTGGTCTGAAATGGGTGAATTTGAATTGAGCGCAGTAGTTAAAACCAAGCGAATTTTGCCCTGTTTGACCACATATGAGGCTCTATCGCGCACGCCCGTTTCGGGACCTGAATACGCTATTATTTCAAAACCAAAGGCGTTTTCGTAAAAATGAGCCGCTTGTTTGGCATTTCCTACATAAAATTCAATGTAATCAGTGCCATTGAGAGGTAAAATATCGGTTGTTAATTTAAAATCTGGTTTTATTTTTAAAGCTTCCATT
>JAYTON010000057.1:0-2804 GCA_043747725.1 Saprospiraceae bacterium | reverse complement strand
ACTTTTGGGGCAACGTTTTATGTCTTCTTTGTCAGCTTATTTTTGAATTATTATCAAGATAAAAATAGAGAAATCAGCAGTCAGGCTAATGTATAATTTTATATTTTAAAACTATTTGTTTTAATTAAAAATGTAAATAAATTGCTTATTTAATTGATTGTCAATATTTTATGAAAAAAATAAACTTAAAATATCTATTTATTTTTACGCCTTTTTTGCTTTTCAGTGATTGCCATACTGAGGGGGTCAAGTTGGAACGCGATGATCGTATTTTGATTGATACGCTCGTTACGCGCCAAATTGCGGTGCTGTCGGTGGAGATGGATAAATGGTGTAAAGACTCGTCGCCCATATTGCGACAGAAAATGGTCGACTCGCTGATGATTCTCCGAGAGCAGGAAATTTTGAAAGGGACGCCACCCCCTCAGTATTAGAGGTTAGAAGAATAGACATCAGATATTAGACACTCAAAATTCAGTGTTATGAAAAATATATTTTTGGCAATAATGATAATTATTGCTTTTACTGCTTGCGGCAACGAAGAGAAACGCAAGCAAGAGTTGATAGACCAAGAGGTAAAAATAGCAGTCGAAAGCTATCGCAACAAGCGCGTGAAGGAATGTATGATGATGCTTTTGGACTCTGCCAATAGAATTACGGACAGCTTGATTGTCGTGAAAATGACGGCTTTTGATACGTCTTCGCTTTTAGCCAAACCTATGAAACCGGTGAAGCCTATCATCAAATCACCTTTGGATACCACGCCTGTGAAGCCGATTATTCCGAAAAATTAAGTACATCATTCCAAAAGTTTTTAACTTTTGGAATGATGAAGCATGGTTAAAGTCGTTAAAAAACGGTTAAAACAAGGTTAATACTTGCTGAATTTAAAAATTCAAACTGTATATTTGCCTTTCTTTTTTTTAAACTTTTTTGCTCATAATTTATTACATAAAATGTTGATTAACAATATTTTACAAATAAAATTAATTATCACTGACACATGAATCCATACGTTGACATCGAAGCACTGAATCAACAGATTTATATCGAAAGCCAATTTGTCGAAAAACTAAATACCGAAACGCATAAAGTGATCGTCGGGCAAAATTTGATGATTGAACGACTAATGATTGGCTTGCTCACACGGGGGCATATTTTGCTCGAAGGATTGCCCGGTTTGGCGAAAACATTGGCTATCAAAACATTGGCGACGGCGGTTCACGCTGATTTCAGTCGCATTCAGTTCACGCCCGATTTGCTTCCTGCCGACATCATCGGTACGATGATTTACAACCCTGCTAAAGCGGAATTCACGGTACGAAAGGGACCTGTTTTTGCCAATTTTGTCTTGGCTGACGAGATTAACCGCGCTCCTGCGAAGGTGCAATCCGCCCTACTCGAAGCCATGCAAGAGCGTCAAGTGACGATTGGTGACACGACTTTTAAATTAGAAGAACCGTTCCTCGTGCTCGCTACTCAAAATCCGATTGAGCAAGAAGGTACTTACCCGTTGCCTGAAGCGCAGGTTGACCGCTTTATGCTCAAAGTGAAAATTGACTACCCGAGCCAGCAAGATGAGCGTGAAATTATCCGTAGAAATATGACAGGCGACACCCCCTCAGTAACGGCGGTGGTGACTACCGAAGAAATCTTGCGGGCGCGCCAAGTGGTTCAAAAAGTATATATGGACGAAAAAATTGAGCAATATATCCTCGATATTGTCTTCGCCACGCGCAATCCACAGCAATACGGCTTGCAAAAACTTCAAAATCTGATTCAATACGGCGGCTCACCCCGTGCGAGTATTAATTTGGCATTGGCATCAAAAGCCTTAGCCTTTTTGAAACGGCGCGGCTATGTGATTCCTGAGGATGTTCGGAATGTTTGTGCTGATGTTTTAAGACACCGGGTCGGTTTGACTTATGAAGCGGAAGCAGAGAACATTACAGCGGAAGATATAATTAATCAGATTTTGAACCGTGTGGAAGTACCTTAATGTAGATGTTAGACTTTTAGATATTAGATATTAGACCGAATTAAATAAGATTTGGGCTTTTTTTTTAAAATATCTATTGTCTGTATATCTAATATCTAAAAATCTAATGTCTAATAAGAAATATGGAAACGAGTGACTTACTCAAAAAAGTCCGAAAAATAGAGATAAAAACCAAAGGGCTTTCGGCAAATATCTTTTCAGGTGAATACCATTCGGCGTTCAAGGGACGGGGTATGTCGTTCAGTGAAGTACGGTCGTATCAATATGGGGATGATGTGCGGAATATTGATTGGAACGTCACGGCTCGTACGGGTGCGCCTTTTGTGAAGATATTTGAAGAGGAGCGTGAGTTGACAGTGATGCTGGTGATTGATATGAGTCGCTCGGCTTTTTTTGGTACGAAAGCGCAGTTTAAAAACGAGATGATGACGGAGATTTGCGCGGTATTAGCCTTTTCAGCCATCAATAATAATGATAAAGTCGGCGTGATTTTTTTCTCCGACCGCATCGAAAAATTTATCCCACCGAAGAAAGGGCGCAGCCATATCTTATTGATTATCAGGGAGTTATTGAATTTTGAACCGTCGGGTAAAGGCACTAATATCAGCATCGCCCTGCAATATTTGAACAGCGTGATTAAAAAACGAAGCATCTGTTTTATGTTGTCCGATTTTATGACGCGGGGCTATGAGGATGCCCTCCGCATCGCTGCCAAACGGCACGACATCGTGGGCATACACACAGCCGACCCGAACGAGGAGCAATTGCCATCCGTCGGTCTGTTCCGTGCCGTAGATGCTGAGAC
>JAYTON010000056.1:0-2315 GCA_043747725.1 Saprospiraceae bacterium | reverse complement strand
CCTCGCTCAATTCTGTATTCACCATCCATTTTCATTTCGCCTGTCCGACTGACCGATAGATGAATATCCCCATTGCCCCGTGCCTTGATATTGTCACCAGCGTTTTCATCAAAAATAAGGGTGGCTTCCGCCTGATCGGTCATGGTGAGTTGCATATCGAGGTTAACGCCTTTCAGCTCTCGGACTTTTCGGATAGTATCGACCCCCTCAGTATTTTTATTGGTTTTGAACACCACGAAGTTCGTTTCTGACGCAGTTTGTTCAGAAGCAAAGGGGAAGGTGATTTTAGTATCTTTGGCGGTTTTTGCAATGATTTTTATATCGGTTCTATTAAAATCGCCAGTAAATTGAATAAAACCAGAACCGATGCCCGTTCCATAAAAAATCGAGTTATCCTCGCGTTTGGTATTCAACATCAAAAAAGTATCTGCTTTAACGCTTACATTCAGTCCAAAATCAAGGAAGCGATTATGCGTCAAACCACCATTCACTCGGGCGCGATGCCCCAATGCATCATAAATAGAGCTACCCGATGCATCTATCATGGTGTTCGTGATTTTGACCGTTTCGTCTCTCACAAAGAGGCGAGATTGAATATAATCCACCGTCACGGCGACATCTTTCAATTTTATAGAACCATCATAATCCAATTTTTTAAGTGGTCCTTTTACTTTCAAACCGCCATCTACACTGCCCACGAAATCCGATGCACCATTTTCAATCAATAATTGCAAGGTATTAAATGGGAAGTTCTGCAATTCCAGATGGGCATCAATGGAGTTGGCAGCGAAGCCTTTTACAGCAGAAGGGTAATAATCACCTTTTATACTCATCCTTTCCGCATTCTTTAGAAGCAAAATATCGGCATAAATAGGGCTTCTAAGGTCTTTAGTCATGGCGGCTATCCGCAAAGCACCTCTGTTGATGCCTTTCACATTGAATGTATCCATCGAGGCATGAACGCGGAAATCCGTTTGCTTAAATACATTATCCACTTCCACATTGAGGAGGTATTTTCCACTGAATGTAAAGCGTTTATCATCTATAAAAGAATTGATAAAACCGACTTCAAAATTATTAAGCGTTGCACTCAGACCTTGCGTGTTGCACGATTCAAAAGTAATTTGCCTATCGCCGTTGCGCAATTCAAAACCTTGAATATTCAAAGTATTATTATTGCCAAGAAGAATAAAATTGTCTTTATCGATGTCCCAATAATCACCGAATATTTTTAATCTGGATAGTTGATTATTCTCAAAACTGACTTTCAAAAAAGAATCTTGACGCATGAGCAATAGGTCCAGCTGCACCTCATCCATGCGCAAAGCTTGAGAGAAATTGTGTGATGTAAAGCCTATTTTGACAGTGTCGCCCGTTACATGGTTTTGAAAAGTCAAGTCTTTAAAATCCTGTTTTCCGCCAATAACAACATTATAAGTCTTCAAATCCCAATCAATATCTGTCCCTACGGAGTTACCAATAGAACCAAATTCCACAATTTTAATATCGCCATAGTGATGCGTTTCGTCAGTGGAGATACCCCAACTTAATGAGTTTGTTTTATCGTTCAGATTGCCTTCGATGGTAATATTATGCAGCGTATCGAGTTTTTGGTCAAAGAGTTTTGTCAGGGATTTAGTGTTGATAATATTGATTTTATAGTCAAAAACTTGTTCATTATTCACAAAAGGATTTGGTAGGGTAGAGGGTTTTGGTTTTAAACCCAAATCGGTAGCCAAACGAGGGTGGTTTCTATAAAAATGATTGATAAATGCGTCAGGTATTTTTTCAATATTAAATACACCGTCAATATGGGCAGTCAATATTTCGGAACTCACATCGAAATGCTTCGTCCCGTCGGCATCTTTTGTAGAGATAACCGAGAGCGAATCAATATGATGTAGTTCAGTTTTATTTTTAATGATGGTAATATCTTTGGCATCTATCACGCCGGTGATGTCATTCAATTTACCGCCCACGAGGTCAAGATTGAGGTTGCCCGAAAGCGCAATGTCCTCTTTTGAAAGGTTCAAGGTTTTTAAATCAAACTTAACGATATTGGATTTAAACTTAAAAATTGGCGTAGCAGCGGCGAAATCTACCGTTCCATCGAACGATAAATCGGCATTCGGGTCTTTACTTTCCAACTTACCGTTGAATAGATTTCTATTTAAATCACCCGTAACATTCAGGTTTTTATAATCATAATTTTTGAATTGAAAATTATCTACCAAAGCAATGACGTTCATGTTGACATCATTTTTCGTAAAACCACGACCCCTCAGTATAGACGCCTTTACAGTTACTTTTCCTAA
>JAYTON010000055.1:0-5148 GCA_043747725.1 Saprospiraceae bacterium | reverse complement strand
ATAGAAATAAACGCTCAAGCTCGACACCGCAAACAGAATAAAAAAGGCGACGAATATTTCGAGCATAATGAGGAAATTGCTTTTGCGCTTTTTCCAGATGAGTTTAAAAAGATGTTGTATCATTTTAATAATTATTTATGAATTATAAAAAGCCTTAATCTTCAAAGGGGAATACCCAAAATAGTAGTATTTTATACTGAAATTTATGATACTTCCTATGGTATTCCCCTTTGGGGCAGGGTTGATTGGTTCTAAAATTTGACTAACCCCACCATTTATGGTGGGGCAAAATGATACAGAACTTAAAGGGTTTTAACCCATAACTTCCGAAGTTTTTGGCTAAAGCCTATACGTTTTTGTATTTCAACCCCACCATAAATGGTGGAGTTAGTCAAAAAAACAGAACCAATCAGCCCTGCCTTTGGGGGTAGGGGGCTGTGTTTTAGGTTCTCAATGCCTCAACTACCGATAATTTAGCCATACGCCAAGCGGGATAAACGCCTGACAATAAACCGAAAATTAGGCTCAATAAAAAGGCAACGCTTACCACTAACCAGTTGATATGTAAACTCAAATTTGTATGGTCACCAATACCGACTTTATCGAGATAGAAGATAACAAAACCCGATAAAACAAGCGCAAGGGTACCTCCAATTATCGTTAAAATGATATTTTCAATAATAAATTGCATTGTCAAAGTGCTTGAAGAAGCCCCAAACGCTTTGCGAATTCCAATTTCAGAAGCCCGTTCCATGATGCGGCTGATATTGATATTGACAAGATTTAAGGCAGGCAGCGACATAAATAAAAAAATAAAACCTGTGAGAAGTGCCATAAAAGTAGCTCTGCCATTATTGTTGCCATTTCCAGCCATTTCATAAATAAGACTGCCAAAGGCTGTTTCAGGATGAACATGAATGATTTGTGGTGCAAAATCGCCATCTTTTTTAAGTGGAATTTTGGGCAATACTGCTGCAAATTCTGCTTGAATAGTCACTAAATCCGCTTTGTTTTTAGCCAAAATAAGGGCTGTATAGCGTCCAATATACCCGTTATCTTTACCCAAACTTTTATCGATAGAATACGGCATATAAATATCGCCAACAACATAATGCCCTTGAATTTCTGGGCAGCCTTGCACAACGCCTACAATATGAAATAACTCACTTCCAATTTCAACCGTTTTACCAACAACGGGAATGCATTTGCCAAAATATTTATCCCGACAATCACTGCTCAGAATGATAGCGTTGTCATTGCTACTAATGGTTTGGGCAGTAAAAGCCCGCCCTTCAATAAAATCAAAAGCCATAATATCCCAAAATTGGACATCCGTATATTTGATTCTAATTTCTGCTTTTTGACCATTGAAATAAGTATTGAGAATATTATTACCCACAGCCGACACTTTTTCAGGCGTTTTCAGTGTTGAAATATAGGTTTCAATAAAATAACGGCTCATATCGTTGATACTTGTACTATTATGAACGGTATCTTTTTGTTCAATTCGTGAAGCATACAAGGTTCTATCCCGATTCACTTCAGGATAATTCGGCGAAAATAGGTTGTCGAAAAAAGCGGTTATGACAATCAAAACAGTCAGCGTCATACTGATTCCGAAGAGGCTGATGAAAGTGTAAAACTTCCGTCGCCGCATCACCGCAAGGGTTATTTTCAGATAGTTTTTAAACATTTTTTATCTATTTTTAAATAAAATAAAACTTTTTAAGGCATAAAGGCTATTAAAATTTAGCCCCATTCGCTATCATATCTCGAATACCTGAGGCTACTAATTTTTTATCTGTTTCGGTGAATGAATCCTTTTTTTTCCTATTGCCATTGAGTTCATAGTGCATACTGCCATTATTATCTCGTTCAACTACCATTTTTATATCTCTATTTTTATATCTCACGTAGCCATTTAGTGAAATACTTTTAAAATCTGTAGTATCGCTATTGAGTTTTATAGTACCTGAATAGGCAATTTTGAGATTGCCATTCACTTCAATCGTAGTAGTTGCTACATTGCTTCGATTTTGACAAGACATAAAACATAGAATGAAAGGCAGACAACTGATAATGGCTTTTAATGCAAATTCTTTCATATTGTGATGTTTTAATTATTTACTTTTATACCGAGGGGGTCATGCCACCTGCGAGCCATCAAACAACCGAACCAACCGATGCGTCCGCTTCGCCATATTTTCATCGTGCGTCACCATCACAATCGTGACTCCCTCAGTACGGTTGAGGTTTTCCAAGATTTCCATCACTTCATTGCCCATTGCTGAATCCAAATTGCCTGTCGGCTCGTCGGCGAGGATGATATTCGGTCGCCCGACGATTGCGCGTGCGATGGCTACCCGCTGCCGTTGACCACCTGATAGTTGCGAAGGGTAATGGTTCATCCGATTGCTCAAACCGACTTTTGCTAAGGCTTCAGCGGCTAATTGACGGCGTTCAGAAGCTGATATTTTACGGTAGAGCAGGGGCAATTCGACATTATCCACCACTGTCAAATCATTAATCAAATGGTAACTTTGAAAAATAAACCCGATGTTTTGGTTCCTAAATTTGGATAAAATTTTATCCGAAAAATTCGTAACCCCTTGATTATCAATGCTTAAACTGCCATTTGTAGGGGCATCCAACAAGCCAATGATATTCAAAAGCGTACTTTTACCACAGCCCGAAGGACCCATAATGGATAGAAACTCACCTTGAGCCACTTCCAAGTTGATATTATTCAAAGCAAGGGTTTCAATAGTGTCTGTGCGATAGACTTTTTCGATGTTTTTTAATGTTATCATAGATTTATGATTTAATTTTGACTTAAAATATAATAATGAAAAAATCAAGTATTATCAGTTCCGACCCCGAAAGAATGGGTGGTGTACCCGTCTTTAAGGGAACTCGTGTACCAATTCAAGCATTATTCGACAATCTTGCTGAAGATGGCTTACTGGAAAATTTTCTTTATGGCTTCCCTACTGTTTCAAGAGAAATGGTCATCAAGCTTTTTGAAGAATTGAGTGAACATTTCAACATGCATAAAAATTGGTTAGGTAAGAAGAATAAAATTTACCCCTCAGTAAAAACGACTTCTACCTAATCTTCTCTCCCTTCTCAAAATCATACAGCGTCAGCCATCTCAATCGATAATAAGCTGCCCAAATATTGCGCAAAGCATCTATAAAATCGCGTTTAGCTTGGTCTTTTTCTGTAAAAGCGATGCTCAAATCCGTGATGCTAAGGTTGCCGAGAACGTAGCGGTCTTGGGCAATTTGGTATTTTTCAAAGGCAATCGAATCAGCTTGAGCGGTCAAAGACAATTGGCTGCGGAGCATATCAAAAAGCGTGACTTGCGTATATATTTCCTGCTTAAAAATCTGTTTATCCTGCTCGATGGTGTATTGCGTGAGTTGGCGATTGGCTTCAGCCGTTTTCAAACGGGATTGCGAGCGACCCCAATCGAGAATCGGCATCGTAAAATCTATCGAAACAGTCTGCTGATTTTGAGGTTGATTCAATAAATCAGCCACCCTTGCCCCTCTATTTGAAAAGCCGAGCGTCGCATTCAACGTCGCATTTAAACCATTATCCGCTTTGGCTTTTGTTAAATTGCGTTCGGCTTCAAGCAAGCGTCGTTGAAAACCAATTGCATCGGCGCGGTTGTCAAATGCCTCTTTCAATAATTTTTCGTTATCCGTTGCTCCCCCTTTGGGGGTTGGGGGGCTTTGGGGGGCAAGCAGTTGTATTTTCTCATCCCCTTGTACACCAATGAAAGACCTCAAATTCAAAGTCGTGATTTCCACGTCTCTTTTAGCCGTTCCGACTGCTTTTTGAGCTTTTAGATTTTCTAATTGCAGTTGTAAAATTTCGTTGCGACTGTTTTTACCGATGTCAAATTTCTCACGCGCAATCCGCAGTATCCCCTCAGTATTGGTGAGATTTGTCTCTGCTATTGCCAAATTGACTTGCCCCAATAGCAAATCGAAAAAATAATTATTGGCTCTCAAAGCAATAAGTTCGAGCGATTCGATGTACTCCTGTTGGCTTTCATTGTACTTCAATGGTTCAATTTTTTTATCCCATTTTAAAGGATTGAACCTAAAAAGTGGCTGATTAAAGCCCACCGCGAACAGCGTTCCGTTGTACAATTTATTTTTTCTTTCAAAATCATCGAAGCGTTGCAATTGAGTTGTCGCATACAACAGACCACCTGTTTTTGAAATATTTTGACTTAAAGACAAACCCACAGATGAGTTATTATTTTTAATCGGTTGAAAAAGCACTGTTCCATCAGGCTGAATAACTTGAATAAAACTCCTTGAAAAAGCCGGTAAATTGCCCTCTAAAACCAATTGCGGCTTGTAATTCGATTGAAAATTGCGGTATTCCCAATATTTTGTCTCCTTCGTAGTAGCGGCTTGACGGGCTGCAATGGATTGGTTTTTAGCCATATCTATCACCTGTTGCAAGGTCAATTGCTTTGTATCTTGACCCCTCAGTATGAGAGCCATTAGAAGGAAAAATATGGTGATTAGAAACTTCATAAGTGTTTGGTTTTTAGTTTTTTATCTCAATTTCATTCACATTTTTATACTTCGTCAAATCCGAAATAATTACCGTCTCGCCCTTTTGAACCCCCTCAGTAATTTCAACAAAATCGAAACTTGTTAAGCCTATTTTGACGGTTCGGCGTTCTGCTTTGCCGTCTTTTCTGAGTATAAAAACCTCTTGCACTGAACCGCCTTTGAAAGCAGGTCCGTTGGCTACCCGTAAAATATTGCGCCTCGAATCCGTCACGATGAAGACCTCCGTTTTCATTTTAGGGCGAAAAGCGGCGTTCGATTTGCTGTCTAAAGCCACTTCAAAAGTCATCACATTGTTTTGTACTGAGGGGTATATTTGAGCGAGTGAACCACGCATAATGCTATCGTTGAGCTTTACCAAAACGGGCATACCGATATGGATTTGCGCTGCATAATTGTCTGATATTGAACCGATTAGCTTAAAACTGCTCAAGTCTGCGAGCTTTGCCAATACCTCGCCTTCGTTCACATTTTGCCCTAAATTTTTATTGACAAAAGTCAGAACCCCTGCGCGTGTGGTGAGGATATTAGACTGTTGAAGTTTGCGTTCAAA
>JAYTON010000054.1:0-7390 GCA_043747725.1 Saprospiraceae bacterium | reverse complement strand
CCTCGCTCACGCTCAGGGCTACGAAACGCTCATCGTCCGTTACGTTTGAATAATGGTTGCGTTTGGGATGGTCTTTATCTTCATAAACGAGTTCATCAGCGACTTGAGAAGTACCTATTTTATGGAAATAAACGGTGTGATTGAGGAGTGCGCCTTTGAGTTCCTGACCTTTTTGAGGTTCTGGATAGCGGCTGTAATAAAATCCATCGCCGAGCCATTGAATACCACTGAATTTGACCCAATCAATCACATCTGTTAGGGTTTCACCCGTTTTTAAGTCTTTAACGTGGACAGTTTGCCAATCAGACCCTGCTTTGGCGAGTTGATAAGCAAGTTTATCGCCGTTTTTATTGAAAGAAATAGCACCCAATGCTACCGTTCCTTCCTTAGAAAGTGTGTTGGGATCGAGTACTACTGAGGGGGTGCTGTTCAAATCATCTTGCACATATAATATAGCTTGATTTTGCAAGCCGCTGTTTTTATAGAAATAATACTTGCCACCTTCCTTGAATGGCGAGCCATATTTCTCATAATTCCATATCTTTTCGAGGCGGTCTCTGATTTTACCCCTAAAAGGAATTTTTTCTAAATAGCTAAAAGTAGCGGCATTTTGAGCCTTCACCCACGCTTTAGTTTCTTCTGAATTATCGTCTTCGAGCCAACGGTAGGGGTCGGCGACTTTTGTGCCGAAATAATCGTCGGATACTGAGGGGTCTTTCCGAGTGGTTGGAACTTTGATTGGTTGAGTCATAACTTGAGCTTGTATTTGGGTAGTTATTACGGATAAAAATCCGAAAGAGATGATGGCTAAAACATACTTTTTTGTTTTCATAATAAACTGTTGTATTATTATTTTAAATTTGCGTTATAATTAAATTAAAAAGTGAATTCACAATTGTAAAGCAATTTTTCAACATGACATTAAAATCAGCGTCCAAGATATTATTTTTCTGCCTTTTCCTTTTCAACTTTCAAAAAACTTATGCGCAAGAGTTTGAAACCAATATGCGGAAAGCTTATCTTTTGTTGAACATCGCACAGGAGCGCGATAGGCAAGCATTAGAGATATTGGATGAAATAAAAACAAAGCGGATTCGCAATGAAGAAGACATTATTGATGCTCAAGAGAATCCTAAAAGTATTACAAAAAAGGATAAGGAAAAGTTGACTAATCAACTTAAAATATATAAAAAACAAGAAGCAGATGCCTTAAAAAACAGGCGAGAAGCGGCGGCTTTCCTGACTGAAATCACTGAGCTTATTAAAGCCAATGAAAAGAAAAGAGCCAAGTATATTGCCGATTATGAAAAGAAAAATGGTAGTTTTAATTATATAAAAACACCTGATAACCCAGTTGTTAATACTCAACTACCTCCACAAGATAGCGCTAATGCTGCTCAATCAGAAACCTCACCAAACGATAAAATAGCTGTTTTGGAAACCGATCCAAACTATGCTCCTGTGAGTATTGAGCCTAAATCAGTCAGCTCAAATGATAATAAAAAGAACGACAAGCCTAAGAAAGGAACACCTGCGCTGCCGACGAATCAACCGCGAAAATATGACCCCAAATCTGATGTTATGCTCAATCCACCTGTTGCAGATTGTAAATTGGCGTTTGATGGCATTGATAAATTTACGCAGCGTAAAAAAAGGGAAACCATACAGCAAATTCTATTTCGGCATACAGAGGATTTCATGAAACCAATCATGAAAGACAAAGACTATATCAATTGCGAAGCCATGGCATCGCGTGTGCAAGGTGGTTTTAATTATCTTAATCTAACTTTTACCATTATGACAAAAGATGCTCAAAAGTCTTTTGGCTTTTTGGATAGAGGTACGCTCTTCGTTTTCAAACTCATTAGTGGTAAAATTGTAACGCTGACGAATACTAAAACCGATATTGGCATAGTGGATGCCAACAACGGCACGACGACTTATAGAGCGCAATTGCAAATGCAAAATGGCGATGCTAAAGCGCTGATGGATAATGAATTGGATGTGGTGCGCGTGGCTTGGAGCGCGGGATATGAAGACTATGAAATTTACTACATGGATGTGTTGATGAATTTATTTAAATGCCTTGATAAAGAAAATAAATGATTAATTACAATATACAAAACATTGGTATTGAATCCGTTGCGCTGCTTTCTAAAGTGGCAACCCGCGCATACAGCGACCATTATTTGCACCTTTGGAAGAATAATAACGCTGATTGGTACATCAATAAATGCTTCACTGTTGAAGCTTTGACTGCCGAATTAAATGACCCAAACAATGTTTTTTATGTCGTTTTTGACAACAACAAACCACTCGGTTTCTTTAAAATAGTGTTAAGCAACCCCCTCAGTATTTTCCGCTCTCGAAGTGACAATAGCGACGTTTTTGAAGAAAATGCCTTGTATTTGGAACGTGTTTATTTCATAAAAGAGGCGGTGGGGAAAGGATTGGGTGAAATAGCTTTCAATTTTGCATTCGACACCGCCTGCCGATTGAATAAAAAAATAATATGGCTGACAGCGATGGATTCAAGTATAAAACCGATAGCAGCCTATAAAAGAATGGGATTTGAAATCTGTGGAACCAAACAGTTAGATTTCGAGCAAATAAAAGATGAGATGCGCGGTATGGTAATTATGAAAAAAACGGTCTAAAATGTTAAAGAATTTATTTGATTTTACCGTTTATACAGTCAAACCGACCGTTTATACAGTGGGCATTAATATTCAGACTTTGGGATGTAAATTTGCAGTACAGAAATTCAAGTAAAATTACAGCCTTCAAAAGACTAAAATTTATATTTTATTGCCCTGTGCAACCTCAACTGTCTGCTGCCCGATTAAAAAACAGTATTTAATTCAATTTGAACTTCAATAAAAACCAAGTATTTTTTTAAGAAACAAAACAATCTACATTTTCTAAAAGATTATTGCCCTTGGTAAACAATATTTGTTAATTCTTGCGGCAAATTAAAATCACGTGTATTAATTTTCGACGTAGTGCTAACCATTAAAACCTGACATCTTAACAGATAGTCAGGTTTTTTTTATTGAATTTTTTTTTAATTTTGTAAAAATGATTCAAACATGAAAAAGTTATTCGCACTATTCATTTATACCTTTTCATTATTTGCAGCTTCTCAGCTCTCAGCCCAACAAGGTTTGAAAGGCGATTACTATGATGGTGATAATTTTCAAAAATATGTCACCTCTCGCATTGATTCTAAAATTGATTTGTCATGGCTCATTCATCCACCTGTAGCGGGTATCAATCCTCGATATTGCTCGATTCGATGGACAGGCAGACTCTTTGCTCCTGAATCAGGTACTTATACTTTTTCAACTTTGGTGGATGATGGAGTCCGCGTTTGGATTGGCAATGTCAAGGTAATAGATGCTTGGGATTTGCACGATTCAGAAGATTTTAAAGGGGAAATAGTGCTTGAAAAAGGTAAATTATACGATTTTAAGGTCGAATATTTCAATGCCATGATTGAAGGAGAGATTCATTTACTTTGGGAATTACCTTCGGACAAAGGGTCTTTTTGGAATTTTTTCAGCAGCAATGCTAAAGTGGTGGGTCCCTCCTATTTTTATCAAATTCCTGAAACGCCATCGCCGCCAAAGCCCATAAATACCCCTATTGCTGAAAAACCAGCTTCTAAAAAAACAGCACCCCCCCTCAGTAAAACGCCGATTAATAAGCCAAAACCGCCCGTCGTGACGAGCAAAACGCCTACACCCAAAAGCAAAATCGTATCAGTAGATACTATTCAAAAATATACGCCTAAAAATATTTTGTTCGAGCAAAGCAAAAGCATTATGCTTGGCGAGTCCTTTAGTGAACTCGATAATTTGGCTGCCTTTTTAAAAAGATACCCTAAATTAATGCTCACGATTGAAGGTCATACAGATAATATTGGCGATACCAAGCTCAATCTCACGCTTTCAGAAGAGCGTGCGCAAGCCGTCATGCAATACTTGGTGGATAAAGGTATTGCCACTAATCGAATTCAAGCCAAAGGCTACGGCAGCAGTCGCCCTTTGATAAATGACAACACTACGGTTGGGCATCTGCAAAATAGGCGGGTGGAGTTTATAATACGATAAATCAATTTCAATAACGAAAAACAAATACCGCTTTATGTCGCCTTTTTACATTACTTTCCTGCTTGTAGCAAGTATCAGTGCCATCATTCTTTTCAGCGCTAAGTTGAAATTTAATACCTTTTTTGTTTTGTTAGTCGTCGCGGCCGCAGTGGGATTGGCTGGTGGGATGGACGGTGATGCCTTGATAAAAGCCCTCAAACAAGGTTTCGGTTCTACCTTAGAAAAAATTGGTTTACTTATCATCTTCGGCACTACGCTCGGTGTTTTGCTAGAAAAATCAGGTGCAACACTGAGTTTAGCCCGCTATATTTTATCCAAAACAGGAGAAAAGCGGACACCTTTAGCGGTGGTTTTGATGGGTTTTCTTATTGGATTACCCATATTTTGCGATTCGGGCTTTGTGGTGCTGATTGGTTTGGTGATGTCATTGTCTAAGCGTATGCCTAAGGCACATGTCTTCTTGGTGGGTTGTTTGGCATCGGCATTATATTCGGTGCATTGCTTGGTGCCGCCGCATCCGGGCATTACAGCAGCGGCAGGGATTATGAAAGTAGATATTGGTCAAGCGATACTGATGGGTTTCGTAATAGCGATTCCGCCCACTATCGTCGGTTATTTTTGGTCTAAAAGAATAAATCGGCAATTGGATTTCGAGTTATCTATTGAAAATGCGGTAGAAGAAAAGGATTTAGACATGCTACCTTCACCTATTTTATCTTTCCTCCCCATCATCACACCTATTGTTTTGATTTCAATAAAATCATTGGCGTCTTTAAAAACCGAAGCACCTACCCCCTCAGTCATTTCACCCCTCACAATGACATTTAAGGTTATTTCCTTCGTTGGTGAGCCAATGATTGCCCTTTTTATAGGCATTTTAATGACTTTTCCTTTGATAAAAACATTGTCTCGCCCTAAACTGAATGAACTGCTTGACACCGCTATTGACAAATCGGGCAGCATTTTAGCGGTGACGGCAGCAGGTGGCGCGTTTGGGGCTGTCATCCAAGCAATGGAATTGGGTAAAGTTTTCGGGAGCAGTTTTGCCGCATCGGGTTTGGGTTTATTCATTCCGTTTGCCTTAGCGGCTATTTTTAAAACGGCTCAAGGCAGCTCGACAGTGGCGGTTATTTCTACGGCGAGTATTGTTGCACCTTTGTTACCATCTTTGGGTTTTACGGATAGTGGTACTTTATTCGCATTGATGGCAGCAGGTGCAGGTTCAATGGTTTTTTCTCATACAAATGACTCCTTCTTTTGGGTCATTTCTAAATTTTCTAAAATAGATACGCCAACTACCTTAAAACTACAAGGCACTATGTCTGCATTATTGGGCATTACTGCTTTTATATCAATTTTAATATGGGCTTTTATTAAACATTTATGGACATGAAAATACTCATTGCTTGCGATAGTTTTAAAGATGCATTGCCTGCTCAAGCGGTGTGTGAAGCTATTGAACGAGGTTTGCGTAAAGGCATTGACTCTTTGAAAAAGATTAATAATAAGGTATTTGAAATACACCAATTTCCGTTGGCTGATGGGGGTGAAGGCTCTTTTGATATTTTAAAACAGCATTTGGATTTAAAAAAAATAGAAATCACCGTCAATAATCCACTCTTTCGTCCTCAAAAAGCCTATTATGGTATCACTCAAAATCTTGAATCACCAATTGCTTTTATAGAAATGGCTCAAGCTGCTGGTTTGCAATTGTTGACACCTGATGAGCGCAATCCCATGAAAACCACGACCTTCGGCGTAGGAGAAATGATACGCGATGCCATTCAAAACGGTGCAAAAGAAATCGTATTGGCTATCGGTGGCTCGGCGACGAACGATGCGGGTATGGGCATGGCTGCGGCATTGGGCTATAAATTTTTAGATAAAAACGAAGAGCCTGTTTTACCCATTGGCGAAAACTTAAGCAGTGTAGACCATATTATACCACCGCCTGATTTACACGATTTCCCGCCTACTCGTGTGATATGCGATGTAACCAATCCCTTGTTTGGACACAACGGTGCAGCGCACGTATATGCCCAACAGAAAGGCGCAACTACTAAAGATATTGAAGCATTGGATGCAGGATTGAAACATTTTTCAAAGATGATTGAAATAATGACCCCCTCAGTATTTTACTTAAAATTAGAAGTTGAAGCACCTTTATTACGTCTAACAGCAGGCGCAGGTGCAGCAGGCGGTTTAGGCTTCGGTGCCATGGTTTTTTTAAATGCTGAATTGCAAAGTGGTATTGATGTCATCTTAAATTTAACCAATTTTGATGAATTTTTAACCCACCATCAATTTGATTGGATTATAACTGGGGAAGGGAAATTGGATAGCCAAACGGCACAAGGTAAGGTCGTTCAAGGTGTGGCACGGCGTGCTCGACATCACAATGTTTCGGTTATTGCACTCTGCGGCTCATTGGATATGCCTATATCAAATTCGGATGACAAAACGCACTTTTTATTAGATGATTGGGGAATCAAAGCAGCTTTTTCAATCAATCCTCAATTGGTTGCCTTAAAAGAGGCTTTAGCTGCCACTTCTGCAAATTTGGAAAGCACGGCTTTTAATGTGATGAGGATTTTAGCATGACACATTTAATGAACGAAATAAGATTATTCAATCTATTATTCGCATCCATTACCCATCATTAAACATCCACAAAACTATTTCCCAGTCTTTCTGACTGAATTCATCGTAATATTTATAAATGGTTGTGAATCCTACGCGCCGATGTGCTGCAAGCGAGCGTTTATTTTCGGTAGCAATTTCGGTAATTACACCATCATATTTGGCTGATAAATATTCTTTGTGACCATGATAGAGCGCATCAAAAATGCCAATACCCCTATATCCTGCTTTCACACAGACTTGCCCCATGATATAATACGTTAAACCGTCATTGCGAATGGTAGCATGGCTGTCACTGAGAGCAGAACGTGGCAGGAGGGAGGTATCATTATAAATCAAAGTTTTACTTTTTTCTACTAAAGGGCGCAACAAGTCCACCGTTTGAGCATACTCAAGAGAAGCTGTCAGGGCATACCCGACTATTTCATCTCCATCAACTGCAATGATTTGAGGTTCGTCGTGCATCATGCCTTTGATATCGTCGGGAGAATAAACAAAACTGACAAAGCCTTGACTCTCAATGGTTTCTGCATCGAGATTGCGCTTTAAGTTTTCTTGTTGTAAAGCTAAAAGAAGTAGAATATTCTCTTTTTTAAGCGTAGTTATAGTATATGTTTTCATCGTAAATGTAAAGCGGA
>JAYTON010000053.1:0-7926 GCA_043747725.1 Saprospiraceae bacterium | reverse complement strand
TACTCATGGGATAAACATAGCTAAATTTTTCAGGATGCCAAAGGGCAATATTGAGCGTTTGAATACCACCCATCGAAAGCCCTGCAATAGCGTGGTCTTCTCTTTTGGTAGAAACAGGATAATTTTTTTCAATAAAAGGGATAATATCATTGATTAAATCCTTACAAAACGGATCTTGGTCGGGTCCTGCACCCATTGCCAAACCCTTTAAAGGCGTATGACCTGCAGGCATCACCACAATCATAGGTTTTATTTTGCCTTCATTGTATAAATTATCTAAAATCATATTGGCTTTGCCCACCGTTGTCCAAGAAGCATCATTATCGCCACCGCCATGAAATAGGTATAAAACAGGCAGTTTTTCTTTGATTTTATTATAATTAGGTGGCAAATAGACGTGCATTCGACGCTGAATTCCCAAAGATACTGAGGGGTAGTTCACAATTTCAACCTTGCCATGCGGTACTTGTAAGGTGGTCAAAAAATTAGATTCAGCACCTTTTAATTCAAAAAGATTTGAAAAACCGATATTACTTTCCTTGAATTGTACATTTTTAACATCAAATACTTTCAGTCCATCTACTGAAAAATCGTAGGTATAAACATCGGGCGTCAGAGGTCCAATTGTAGTTGTCCAAACGCCATTGTCTTCTTTATTGAGTTTTACAAATGGAAAACCTTTTGGAAAATCGCCACTCACAGTCACAGCCTTTGCATCAGGTGCATAAATACTCAAAGTGACCCGTTTATCGGGCAAAATGCGGACTGATTCTAAGGTGTCATTGGGCGTAGGAGCGCGTTGAAAAGGATTAGCAGAAGGTGGCACAGGCGGCATAAAACCTTGTAAATCAAGCCATTCTGCAAAACGTTCAATCCATCTATCCGTTGGAATATTATTTTTACGCATCCCGAAACCATGTCCACCTTTTCCAAAAATATGCAATTCGGCCGGTTTTTTAGCGGCAATCCAGTCATTATATAAATTAGAGCTATGCGGTGCCAGTCCTAATTGATCGTCAGTAGCTGCACAAACGAAAAGCGGCGGCGCATCTTCCGGCACTTTTTTATTATCCAAAGCACCAATATACGGGTAAATAGGTGCAAGGAAATTGGGACGATTTTCCTTAGAATAATTAAAGCCAACGCCCATAGTCAAGGTGCCACCTGCTGAAAAACCCATCAAACCAATGCGCAGTGGGTCAATTTTCATTTCGGCTGCGTGTGTACGGACGTATTCCATTGCTTTTTTACCATCAGCAATGGCTAAGGGAACAACGGGTGCATTTTCAGCATCTAATTTTTTGAAATCGCCCATTTTACCCATGAGTTCTTTCACAGGGTCGTCCGTTTCACTTTTGACCACTCGGTATTTCAAGACAAACGCCGCTACACCTTTTCTATTGAGCCATTTTGCTACATCAAACCCTTCGCTATCAATGGAAAGCGTGTGAAATGCACCGCCGGGAGCGATGACCACCGCCGTACCATTCGCTACTGAGGGGTCGGGCAAAAAGACAGTCAAGGTCGGTTTCGAGACGTTGTAAATGACGCGTGTATTGAATATATTATTAGTGCTTTCCTTCTCATCCCAAGTCCACGACTCAGAACCCGGGGCTGCACCCTCATAAAGATTGATGACTTTTTGAGCGTTTAAAATGGTCGCTGAAATGACAATTAGTAGAGCTAATACTTTGATTTTCATAATAAAAGTGGTTTTTTATGTCTTAAAATGTATTTTTACTGAGGGGGTATTTTATGTAAATCCAAAGTTTAGTTTATGTAAATTTAAAATAGAATCTATGTAAATCCAAAATTAAGTTTATGTAAATCCAAAATAGTGTTTATATTTGCTTCAAAATCAATGAGTTATGATAGAAAGGCAAATTACCAAATCCATCAATGCTTTAAAAGATAAATTCCCCGTCATCGCTCTGACAGGTCCACGGCAATCAGGTAAAACGACGTTGCTCAAAAACACTTTTCCCGAGTATCAATATGTATCGCTTGAAGACCCTAATAATCGCGATTTTGCTCAATCTGACCCCAAAGGTTTTCTAAAAAATTACCCTGAACGCATTATTTTTGATGAGGTTCAGCGTGTACCACATTTGTTTTCCTATATTCAAACAATAGTTGATGAATCTCGACAAATGGGACAATTTATCTTATCAGGTTCTCAAAATTTTCAACTTTTACAAAATATTACTCAAAGTTTGGCAGGGCGAGTGGCTCTTTTTAAACTCCTCCCGTTTGATTTTACGGAACTTTCTAATCACCATTTATTGCCCGATGATTATGCTAATCCTTTAGTGCGTGGTTTTTATCCTGCTTTGTTTGACCGAAATATTCCTTCAACTGATTTCTATGCTAATTATTTACAAACTTATGTCGAACGCGATGCGGTTGAACTCATGAATGTCAAAGACTTGCGCCAGTTTCGAGCATTTTTAGGGCTTTGCGCGGCGCGAGTTGGGCAATTAGTCAACCTGACTTCTTTGGGCAATGAGTGTGGTATTTCGCAACCGACTGTCAAGGCTTGGCTATCCATTTTAGAGAGCAGTTATATCCTTTTTCAATTGCCTCCCTATTTTCAAAATTTTAGCAAACGAATCGTTAAAACCTCTAAACTCTATTTTTATGACACTGGTTTGCTCTGCCATTTATTGGGTATTCGTGAACCAAATGCTTTCATCAACACCCCTTTCAAAGGAAATTTGTTTGAAAATTTAATTATTTCTGAATTTTACAAGCAAAATGAGCATCAATACGCTCATAAAGATTTCTATTTTTGGCGTGATTCCAACGGCAATGAAGTTGATTTATTGATTCCTAAAGCATCGACTTTCGATATATTTGAAATCAAAGCTTCGCAAACGATTATGTCAGAACAATTCAAAGGTCTCAATTTTTTACAAAATATTGTACCCAATTCAGTTGCTTCAAAAACACTGATTTATGGAGGCTTAGAAAATCAAAACCGCACTCATTATAATGTGAAAGGTTGGAGTTCTCCTTTATTCGTTGACTTGTAAAACACTCAATTTCGGTCGTTTTTTCATATTGATTGTGAAATCGTTATTTTCTTATTATTTTTGTAAAAATTTAGAATTTCAAATGGCTATAAACTCATCTGTTGCAACACTTTTTCATGAAGCAGAACAATTAGACAATCGTTCATTAGATGCTTTCATTGACACTATCCTTTCATTGCGCATTCAGCGTGAAACGCCTGATAAGCAAAAAGAAGAAGCCATTTTATTAAAAAAAATAAATAAAAGCCTTTCTATCGAGCAGATTGAACGTTTTAGAGCATTAAATCAAAAGCGAATAGAAGACGATATTTCAGAACAAGAAAATTCTGAGTTACTGATTCTATTAGAAAAAATAGAAAAACTAAATGTTAATCGCCTTAAATATTTAACTACACTTGCCAGACTTCGCAATGTTTCCGTCCGCGAACTGATGAATCAATTAGGTATCTCTAACCCCATAAATGGCTAAATCTTACATTTCTCCAACAAATAAACAGTTCATATTCGAGCGAGCGAACGGCTATTGCGAATATTGTAAATGCCCAGCGAACTTCACGACTGAACTTTTTTCAATCGAACATATTGTACCTCGTGCTAAAGAAGGATTAAATGATCTTGACAATTTAGCATTAGCTTGTATTGGTTGTAATATTTTCAAATCTGCTAAAATTGAGTTTATTGATCCTGTTTCGCAACAGGTTTCTCTATTATTCAATCCACGCACAATGATTTGGGACACTCATTTTATATGGGATGAAACATTGACCATGCTTATTGGAAAAACGGCTATCGGACGTGCTACCATCGAAGCATTGAAAATGAATCGTCAGCAATTGAGAAACCTGAGACGTGCTTTAATTGCAATTGGAGAACACCCTCCAAAGTAATTTTCAAAATCGATTCACCCCCTCAGTCAAAGCCATCTCTTTCCCTTTCCAAACAAAAACACCCGTCGTTTTAGGAGGCAAATCAATTTGTATAGCCCATTTACCGTTCTCCAATTGATAACTCACAGCTAATGTACCGTTTGGATGGGGTATTTTACCGCTGATGTTTTTTATTTCGCCCAAATGCGGTTCTATTCTCACTTTTGAAAAACTCAATCCATCGCTGTCAATTCCTAAAATAGTTCTAAAAAATTCGATATTCGGGCTTGAACCCCAAGCATGGCAATCCGAACGAGTTTTATTCAAATCGGGCGTTTCTCCCCAAGTCGTCAAGCCCATATTGATGTTTTCACGCCATGTGCCGAGCCATTTCATATAGTCATTACCCATGCCTGCTTGTATAAGGGCTTGATGCAAATAATATTTAAAATAAATAGAAGCAGGAGCTAAAGTGGTATCTGAAAGCAATTGTTTTCCTAAAATGGCAGCATCATTTTTATTGACCATACCCGTCAGTATAGCCAAGGCATTGGCATGTTGAGAGAACAAGTCTTTTTCGATGCGGTCAGCGTAGAGTTTTTTAGTATTATCCCAATATTTGGCTTGTATATTTTTCTGTAATTGTACAGCATTTTCTGTATAAATACGGGCATATTCTTTCATGCCTATTTTATTTTCTAAATCAGCAGCGGTTTGATAGGCTAAAAGCAATTGCAAATCCAATAAAGCCGAAGTGCCATCTTTACCCATGGGTCCGACGCCTGATACCCAATTTTTAGCAGTGACCCAATCCGTGAACATCCATTGAGGTGCATCTTTTAATGAACCATCGGCTTGTTGATAATGCTTGAAATATTCCAATATTTGGCGTTGACCGGGCAGTTTATTTTTAATTAAATTAATGTCCTTTCCATAGCGACTGTAATCGTGCAACATACCAATATACCAGAGCGAAAAAGTCGGAATATACTGAGGGGTGTAAGACGGATGCCGACTCAGCGTCACGCCTTCGGGTTGTCGAGAAATATCCATGAGGGTCAAAGCATTCTTCAAAAGACGGTCATCTCCACTATTAAATAAAGAGACCAACGCTTGTATGCGACCATCACCTATGTATTGCAATTGCTCGTAATACGGGCAATCCATGTACGTTTCGACGGCACAGAGCCTGGCGGTTCGCCAACCGATTTCGAGCATTTTATCCATTTCAGTATTAGCCGATTTTAATTCTGCATTATATTGAAAGGGATAACCCGTAAAAGTGCCATAAATATCATCAATCACAAGCGGTTCGCCTTTGGTAACGACCCTTAATTGCACATAACGATATGTTCTGAAAGCAAGGGCAGTAAACGTTTGCCCTTTCGTTCCATCAGAAATGAGACTGTCTTTTCGCCCTAAAATCTGCTTGCCTTCTACTTCATTTCGATTGCCTTTTGCAGGATATTTTGTAAATAATGCTTCGGCATACATCAATGAAATAGTGCCCTCTTTTCCGCCGCTAAAAATAAGCGTTGGGTAGGCATTGGTCAGATAGGTTTGGTCTAATAAAATGGTGGCTACGGTATTGGCAGGTATAGTCAAACTTGCTTTTTTAGAGGGAAATACTGAGGGGGTCTCCACACCTTTGGATAGAACAACTTTTTGAAAACGTTCTTCTTTCAATTCCATTTGAGGCAAAACAGACGGCACCAATAGCCAGCCACTGGGCGTACCATAAGCACCCAATATATTTTTAGGTGAGCCATTAAAAATAGGCTTTGCCTGCTTCCAATTAGCATCTTGAAAATCTGAATTTTTCCAATTTTTAGGCTGCTTTCCTAAATCAATTAGCTCTCCAGGACCCGTGACATAATAAGTCGAGAGAGTGACTTTCAAAGGTGTATAGCTGTTATCGCGTAGGCATTTCCATGTATTATTGGTATTAATGGCTGATTCAGCCTCCGTTGCACCTTGCATGATGAAGCCTGTCATGAGCGTAATTTGGGCTTCGGGTCGCCATTCTGCTTCGTTCCAAACTTGCGCGGCAAGGATATTTTTTCCTGAATTTAAATAAGGTGCAATGTCCACCGTTTCAAAATTCCAATGCGTCAAATCCCCTCGCGCAGGACCCAGCGAGACTAATTTTTCATTGACAAATAATTTATACCGATTGTCCGCGGAAACATGCACCGCATAAGTCGTTGGCTTTGCTGCCAATTCAATGGTTTTTCTAAATAAATATACCCCATAGCCATTGGGTGCCTCATCGGGCACAGATACCCATGAGGCTTTCCATGGCTTTTGAAGTGTAGAAAGCTCTATATTTTGAGCTTTTGCAACGATGGGGATTAAAATAAATAGGATAAAGAAATGGATAAAGTGTGTTAATTTTTTCATAGTTAATCGTTCTAATTTTAATATTTTTAAAACTTTACCTTGTAAATTGCAAAATGGACTTTGCAATTTACAAGGTAAAATACTACGGTAAGGCAAACGCCACATATTGATTCCCCTTTTTAGTACCCAATTTAGTACCCCCACAAGCCAATACGATGTACTGTTTTCCCCCTACTTGATAGGTTGAAGGCGTAGCAAATGCAGCAGCCGGCAATGTTGTTTCCCATAATAATTTGCCCGTTTTTTTATCAAAAGCTCGGAACATGCCATCTTTTGTAGCCGCTATAAAAAGCAAGCCGCTGGCGGTGACAATGGGTCCGCCATAATTTTCAGTACCCGTTCCTTTTTGATTAAAATTCGGTTCGTTACCGAGAGGGATTTGCCAAATATATTCGCCTGTATTGAGGTTGATAGCATTCAACGTTCCCCAAGGCGGCTTGATGGCTGGATGTCCTTTATTGTCTAAAAACTTGTTATAACCTGTGCTTTTGTAGGGAATATAGGGCGTTTTTGTAGTAGAATTGGCTACTGCATCCACTTCTTTTTTCTCTAAATCTAAGACAAAATCAGCGACGGCTTGCTTTTCATCAGCACTCAAATTGGCGAATCCGGGCATCATGCCTTTGCCATTTCTAATGATTTTATTGATGGCTTCTCTATCTTTTTTCTTACCAATATCTACTAAAGAGGGGAAATTACTGAGGGGGTTGCCTTTTCTATCTCCGCCATGACAAGGGCTGCAAGAGACGGTATAAACTCTTTCACCCAATGGCAAATGTGCCAAAGCATCTTCGCTCGGCGTTTGAATCATAGTCAGAATCCAAGCCATTTCGTTGCTATTGACGTAGAGAATACCATCAGTTGGGTCGGCTGCTGCCCCACCCCATTCTGCACCGCCATCGAAGCCGGGGAAAATAACCGTTCCTTCTGCACTCGGTGCTGAAAAGCGTTTGGTTTTATAAGTTTTTAGGCGGCTGATCAATTCGTCTCGATTTTCAGCATATGGGTTGATGTCTTTTTCAGTTAATTGATAGGCTTGTCGAGCAAAAGGCTTAGGTTTGGTTGGAACGGGTTGCGTTTTCCAAGCCACTTCGCCATTGAGTTTCGATTTAGGGGCTTTTATTTCTTTTATCGGAAAAATCGGAACACCTGTTACTCTATCAAATACAAAAACTTGCCCTTGTTTAGTCACTTGCGCTACGGCATCCACCATTTTACCATCTTTTTTAACCGTAATCAAATTAGGTGGTGCGGGCAAATCTCTATCCCACATATCGTGGTGGGTGGTTTGAAAATGCCAAATGCGTTCGCCTGTTCGAGCATTGAGAGCTAATAAACAATTAGCATAAAGGTTTGAGCCTAAGCGTTTTCCACCATAAAAATCATAACCTGCTGAACCTGTTGGCACATACAAAATGCCTCGTTTCTTATCCACTGCCATACCTGCCCAATTATTGGCTGCGCCGACTTCTTCATTTTTATAAGCATTCGGTGGAAAGGTTTCGTAACCCGCTTCGCCCGGGTAAGGGATGGTGTGAAATGTCCAAGCCAATTTTCCTGTTTTGACATTGAACGCGCGTATATCGCCCGGGGCAGCATCCGCACCTTCGGATAAACGCAGGGGCATG
>JAYTON010000052.1:0-4576 GCA_043747725.1 Saprospiraceae bacterium | reverse complement strand
CCTGCCGATATTGAAAACGGCATATCCCTGAGCCACAAAGCCAAAATGCCGCCAATAGCCGATAGCGGAATCGCTGAAAAAATCAATAAACCCTGTTTCACGGAGCCAAATGCAAAGTATAAAAGCACAAAAATCATCAAAAGTGAAACAGGAACAGCGATAGACAACCGCTGTTTGGCAGCGATGAGGTTTTCAAATTGACCGCCATACGTCACTCGATAACCGACGGGTAGGCGTATTTGCTTATCTATTTTGCCTTGCAATTCCTGCACAACTGTCTGTACATCGCGCCCTCGCACGTTGAAGCCGACGGTGATACGGCGTTTGGCTTCCTCGCGCTGAATCTGATTGGGACCTTCTTTTATCTCTACTTTTGCCACCATACTGAGGGGTATCTGTTCGCCGTGCGGCGTAGCAATTAAAAGGTTTTGCACGTTTGAAAGGTCTTTGCGCTCTTCCCCCGCAAGGCGAATAGCTAAGTCAAAGCGTTTTTCACCTTCATATACTTGCCCTGCTACTTCCCCTGCAAAAGCCGTTTTTAAGGTGTGGTTAATATCTTGAATATTGAGCCCAAATCGAGCGATAGCGGCACGGTCATATTCCACCACAATTTGAGGCATACCAGTAACCGTTTCGACATATAAATCCTTAGCACCTTCTACACCTTTAATGATATTGCCTAATCTTTCAGCATAAATAGCGAGCGTGTCGAGGTCTTCTCCAAATATTTTACAGACCACATCTTGGCGCGCGCCCGTCATCAATTCATTGAAACGCATTTGGACAGGGAACTGAAAACCAGCCGTTACGCCAGGAACATCTTCAAGGGATTTGGACATTTTTTCAGCCAATTCATCGAAGGTTTTAGCACTTGTCCACTCTTTTTTATCTTTTAAAATAATCATCATATCACTTGCCTCAATAGGCATCGGGTCGGTCGGTATTTCACCTGAACCAATTTTAGTGACTACTTTTTCTACCTCTGGGAAGTTTTTCAAAAGGATCTTAGCGGTTTGCTGCGTAGCGTTGATAGTCGTATTCAAGGAACTACCTGTCAAAACACGCGTATCCACAGCAAAATCGCCTTCTTCTAATTTCGGAATAAACTCACCACCCATACCCCTCAGTATCCAAGCGGCTAAGAGTAATAATAGGAGTGCGCTTGAAATAATTATTTTAGGAAAACGCAAAACATTGAATAATGCTTTTTGATAACTGCCTTCAATCACAGCCATCATGCGGTCAGAGATAGTCGGCTTATGCGATATTTTTTTACTTAAAAATAAAGCGGACACCATCGGAATATAGGTCAATGATAAAATGAAAGCCCCCAATATGGCAAAAGCCACTGTTTCAGCCATTGGTTTGAACATTTTACCTTCAATACCTTGTAACGATAGTATCGGCAAATAGACTATCAATATTATAATTTGACCGAATACAGCGGCATTCATCATCTTTCCTGCGGTGTTTTCTACTTCATTATCTAAATGTTGTTGCGTGAAACGAGCGGGATGAGCTGAGGCTTTGCTGTGATACAAACGGTGCATAACCGCCTCGACAATAATAACCGCCCCATCAATGATAAGCCCAAAATCCAAAGCACCCAGCGACATCAAATTGCCCGATACGCCGAATATATTCATCATAATGACTGCAAAAAGCATAGACAACGGAATCACCGAAGCCACGATAAGCCCCGCCCGAAGGTTGCCAAGAAACAATACAAGGACGAAAACGACTATTAATGCACCTTCAAAAAGATTGATTTCAACTGTGCTGATGGCATTATTCACCATTTTAGTTCTGTCGAGGAACGGCTCAATCATCACACCTTCGGGCAGTGTTTTTTCAATAACTTTAATGCGCTCCTTGACGAGCCTGATGACTTTTGACGAGTTTTCCCCTTTGAGCATCATCACAATCGCACCCGCCACTTCGCCTTTATCATTGAAACACATGGCACCATAGCGAGTTGCGCTACCAATTTTCACCTCCGCAACGTCTTTAACGATGATAGGAACACCCCCCTCAGTATTTTTGACGACAATGTTTTCAATATCTGACATTTGATTAACCAAACCTTCGCTACGGATATAGAGTATCGTCGGACCTTTTTCAATATAAGCACAGCCTGTATTTTGATTGTTTTTTTCAATAGCGGTAAAAATATCGGCGATTGTTAAGCCTTGCGCCTTGAGTCGGTCGGGATTGACGGCTATTTCATATTGTTTCAATAAACCACCGAAACTGCTTACATCTGCTACACCTTCTACACCTATTAATTGGCGGCGCACTATCCAGTCTTGAATAGTCCGCAATTCCATAGCGGTGTAGGCTTTTTCAAAGCCGGGCTTCGGGCGCACCACATATTGAAAAATTTCACCCAAACCCGTTGAAACAGGACCTAATTCAGGCGTGCCGATGCCCGGAGGTAGCTCTGTTTGCACTTTTGAAAGGCGTTCGGTGACTTGTTGCCTTGCCCAATATACATCGGTTTTATCATTAAAAACGATGGTCACGAGCGATAAACCAAAGCGCGAAAACGAGCGCATCTCGATAATACCCGGCACGTTGGCAGTAGCTTGCTCGATGGGGAATGTTATCAATCGCTCCACTTCGGGGGCTGCCAGCGAAGGTGTTACGGTAATAACAAGCACTTGATTATTCGTAATATCGGGTACAGCATCAATGGGCAATTGCGTCACTGAATAGCTGCCATAGCCGATTAGTGCTAAGACGAATAATCCGATAATCAGTTTATTGCGAACTGAAAATTGAATGATATGATTGAGCATTATTTTGCATCTGTTAAAATTTTATAGAAAATCAAATAATAGGCTATGTATAATGAATTGATTATCAATTTTTTATAAAATTGAATAATCACTCATTACCTTTTACCTATTACTCATTGCACATAAAATTTAACAGACGCGCGGCGGTTGCCAAATATCAGTAAGATTCCGAGAGATGAAATTTTGATTGAAAGAGGGCATGACCTGTTTGGTTTCAGGCGATATAGATTCGAAAGTAATATTAATTGATGCGTGGTTGATTTCAGATACTACACTGAGTGTGCTGACTGAGGGGTGTGTATTTTTTAAAGGCAACTTAGAATGGTCATGTGCCGTTTGGTGTTTTTTGAAATCAGAACCATAGTGCAGCTCAATAAAAGACCAAAATGAAATACTGGCATCTTCTTTTTTATGCTCATGATAATGCTCAATAAGGTTCGCAATTTTACCCATATCACTCCACAGCGTTGAAGGCACGAGGGTCGTCAACGAAAAGATAATGAGGAGATTTATGGAGATAAATTGTTTCACGCCACAAATTTAGGTTTTTTTATTAGAATTAAACATTTAATAATAAAATTTCGACATATTACGCTAATCGCTGTTTCACTACTTCATATAAAATAATACCTGTAGCAACAGATACATTCAGCGAATCCGTAGTGCCAATTTGAGGAATCATAAACGTTTCGTCCGAACGCCTTAAAAAATTGGCATTTACCCCCTCACTTTCAGAGCCGATTAAAATAGCCATTGGAACGGTAAAATCTATTTCAAAAAGTTTTTTTTCTGCTTTCAAATCACTTGAAACCACGCGTACGCCTGCCGAACCCAAATAATCCAAAACACCGCTCATGGTTTTTTCACGACAAACGGGTATTTTACTTAACGCCCCAGCCGATGCTTTCATCGCATCCGATGTTATCAAAGCACCGCCTTTATGTGGTACAATAAGCGCATGCACACCCATGACCTCAGCCGAGCGAGCGATAGCCCCAAAGTTGCGCACATCGGTTACATTATCAAGCAATAAAAAAAGCGGCGTTTCTCCTTTTTCAAAAACTTGCGGCAGTATATCTTCTAATTTTTGATATTCCAAAAGGGCTAAAAAGCCAATGACGCCTTGGTGGTTCGCGCCTTTCGCTGCCATCTTGTTGAGCTTATCCTTTGGCACCATACTGAGGGGTATGTTGTGCTCGCGCGTGAGCTTGCGGAGTTCGATTTCCGTTTCGCCGGTAGTACCTTGCAGGAGCATTATTTTTTCAAATAATTTGCCTGCTTTAATCGCATCCACCACAGGATGGCGACCATAAATGATGAAATTTTCTTCGTTCATGCTGCAAAAGTAGTAATTTTAAACTTTCTAAAAATGATATAAAAATGGTTTGGCAAGATTTAGTGAAAATAGCCCTCATCGGCACTGATAAAGCGACCCCCTCAGTATCCACGCTTGAAAACCTTGAAAAAATGGGTATTCATTCAGAAGATACGGCTGGAATAGTGCTTCAAGGTGCAGGCGTTCTGACCATGCTCCGCAAAGGAGGTTTTCCTTTAAATGACTTTAATGAAGCCCTGCCTGAAGTGTGTGAAGCTGAGATGGCGAAGCAATGCACATCTAAATCTGCACATCATTTAAAGGAAATATTATTTGGGAAAAAAGATAGACAGATGGGCGAAGCGTTGATAGAGTTCATTTTTTATGCTCAAAAAAAAAATAAAATTTTACCATTTGAACTTTTACCCTCGTTGTTTCATTTGTTTAGAGGCGATAAGAAAAT
>JAYTON010000051.1:0-1931 GCA_043747725.1 Saprospiraceae bacterium | reverse complement strand
ATTTACATTAGCTTTCAAAACTGCCGTATCGCCTGTGAAAAATAGACCGCCGCCAGAGGTTTTACCCCCCTCAGTAGGTGAGGCTGCGGTAGTGATATTGAGTGCAGTTTGGTAGGTAGGTGGGCATTTATTCCAATCTTGAATGACTAATATTTTAGTAAATGCCTGTTTATAAGATGTCAAATCTAAAATGCGATTTGCCACACCTGTACTGTTCGCAACGCCACAACCCAAGAGGTCGAAACGCGCTGATTCGGCGTTGGATGCTTTGGTAGTCGAGTCATTCCAAGTATCGTTTTTAAGGAATTTATATTGATAGATTTTGTTTAAAATGGTATTGGTGAAGGTGTAATAACCGTTGATAGGTCCCTGCATTTTAGTGGCTTTTGCATCCCAATTGCTTGAAAAACCAGCATCTTTCTGAAAATCACCAGCAATTTGGACACTTGTTGCCCTCACTGTATCTAATTTGAACCTAAAAGTGACAACAATCGGTACATTACTGAGGGGGGCTTCGCACAGCACATTGATGAATACAAACGCTGTATCACACTCCTCTTTGTCATTGCAAATGCGATATGTGAGAGTGTCTTTACCACAAAAATTGAACAAAGGCACATATTTCAAACTGTCAACGGAGATGAAGGCAATAGAGCCATTTTTAGGTGCCTTGGTCACCCCGATAGCTAATAAATTGCCGTTTAAACGGTCATTTACTGAGGGGGTAAAAATGACAGACTGATTTTTAGAAGTGGTCACGAAATCGCTGGAAGCTACAGGTGCAAAAATGGAAACATTACCACAAGCAATATTAATATAAATAGTAGCACTATCACATGAGTTTTCGCCGTTGCAGATAAAATACACCAGCGTATCACGCGCACCGCAATAATTGGGCTGAGGCATGTATATAAGTGTATCCGACGATTGAAACGCGATGGAGCCGTGTTTGGGCGTGCTGACAATGCCCAACACTTGAAGTGTGCCATTTATTTTGTCATTGTCAGTTGGCTTAAAATAGACTGCTTTATTTCGGAGCGTCGAAATGGTATCATCTATGGCATCAGGTCTAATATAAGTATCTACTGGTTTTATGTCAGCAGAAAAAATAATACTCGGATTGCCGAAGAAAAATAAAGAGAAAAAGAAGCCAATCAGGATAGAACGGGGAGTGAAAAGTGTAGTCATACGATTAAAAATTTATGTTTAGATATTATTTAAAATAAAGGTACAAAGATAGCCGATTTTGCTGCAATAGGCTTCTTTTAAAGATTTAATAGTATATTTTACATAGAAAAGGGTATGTTTTTAATGATAATATTTCTATACTCAGCGGTGCCCTCCTGCCACGCTTCGCTCGGAGGGACATTCATTTTTGTTGGCTTAAATATTTTTCATAAAAAAAACATTATCCACTTGCATTCGCGGGAAATTGGTGGGTAAATCAGCAGGCTGAATTAATATAAAACCATTCTTATCATAAAAACGATGTGAGGCTTTTAGTTTATCAAAAGTGCCGAGATAGAGAGCATTCATGCCATTTTTAGATGCACAATTTTGCAAAGTGGCTAATAATAAAGCAGCTACGCCTTTATCGCTGCCACGATAATCAGCTCGTACAAACATCTTCCGAATAGTGCCAAAAGATTCTCCGACATCTATCAAAGCGATGGTGCCCACGACTTCATCCCTTTCATTGAGCGCGCACCAAAAATTACCATTTTTCTGTTGATAAAATGTATCAATATTCATCAAATCAGGTTGGTCTTGAAGGGTAATGGGCACGCCGAATTCGCCTTGCTGAATAGACGTGATGAGGGTTGCGACAGCTTCTTTAAATGGTGGTTGGTACATTGTAATTTTAATCATATTTTGTTTTACTTCTAAGGAATACCCCCTCAGTATTTGAGTCAAAAAAATGGTTTTCTACG
>JAYTON010000050.1:0-10099 GCA_043747725.1 Saprospiraceae bacterium | reverse complement strand
GCTGGTTCGCCGAGTCCGATTGGGCAACCTTGCACAACACCTGTGACAATACCGCCGATTGTATCCCCTGCCTTACGGACTTCTTGAATCAATTCAATCATTTTCTCAGCCGTTTCTAAATCTGGGCAACGAACTGGTGTACTTTCTATCTCATTGAAATCCAACTCTTTATATGTTTTATTTAATTTTAATGCACCTACTTGACTCACATAGGCATTAATGCTGACCCCCTCAGTATTGAGCAACATTTTTGCAATAGCTCCTGCTGCTACACGCGCTGCCGTCTCACGCGCGGATGAGCGACCACCGCCGCGATAATCCCTAACGCCATATTTCATGTGATATGTAAAATCAGCGTGAGAAGGGCGAAATTTATCAGCAATATGGCTATAATCTTTCGAGCGTTGGTCTTGATTATAAATGACCATTGCGATGGGATGCCCTGTGCTTTTTCCTTCAAAAACGCCGCTCAATACCTGAACTGTATCGCTTTCATCCCGTTGGGTCACAATTTTTGATTGACCCGGACGGCGACGGTCAAGCTCCAATTGGATGTAATTTTCATCAATTTCTAAGCCTGCAGGGCAGCCGTCGATGACAACGCCGATGGCTTTGCCGTGTGATTCGCCGAAGGTTGTAATTTTGAAAGCTTGTCCGAATGTATTTCCTGCCATGTTTTAATTGAGTCAACAATCTTTGGATTGGATTGTTAAAGAGTTTTAATGTGTGATAATGCTGTCCCGCTTTGCTGGCTAAGACAATAATTGGTACGGCAAAAGTAGGCTTTTTAGCTTAAAATATAGGTAAAATACTGAGGGAGGGCTTTTAGTTTTTTTTAGTTAAATAAAAATATACATTTACACTTCAATAATTATACTTAAGATGATAATCAGCATTTTATATTTAGTGTAATCGAATTGACATGTTTGCATTAATATATTCTTATATTTTAAATGCAGATTGTCAGTAAACTGATGTGTATTTATGTTCGTAGTTAAAATAGTAAAACTCTTTTTTTAATTTTTTAAAATATTTAATCACTAAATCCTTTTTAATAATGAAAAAACTATACTCATTAATTATTTCTTCCCTCTTAATTTTCAGTGCTTCTACTAATATATTAGCCAATAAAGATGGCAGTATTCTCTTGACTGCTCGTCTGAGCAGTGCCAATGAAGTGCCAGCAGTTGCAACCAAAGGGAAAGGCTTAGTCACAATCGTGCTTGAAGAAGACAAATCAATGACGATTAATGGCGTTTTTGATAGCTTGAGTGGACCAGTTACGGGTTGCCATTTTCATAAAGCTGCCTTTGGTGTGAATGGTAGTGTGGTACTCAATCTTTTGACTTATGTGAAAGGCAATCGAATTTATGGCAAAATACCAGCGGCAACTGCCAAACCGCTTATTGCAGACATGATGGCTGATAACATTTATTTTAATGTGCACACGACTGCGAATTCTGGCGGAGAAATTCGTGGACAAGTAAGCCTCCAAACTGATTTTCATTTTTGGACAATCATGAGTGGTTTCAGCGAAGTACCTGTTGTGAATACGGCTGCTTTAGGTTTAGCTTCTGTTGTCGTGTCAAGGAGTTTGTCAAAAGTGGATTATAAAATTGTGGTCAATGGTTTGAGCGGACCTATTACGGCTGCTCACCTTCACTATGGTTCAACTACTGTTGCTGGACCTGTTGCTTTCCCTTTGAATTTCAGCGGTAGTGTTTTAACGGGTAGCTTAGACCTTCCAGATTTGAAACTCATTGACAGCTTGGATGCTGGTCGCGTATATGTAAATGTGCATACTGCCGCTAATGGAGGTGGCGAAATTCGCGGTCAGTTAGGTTTTATTAATGGTGCATTTGGTTTTGACGCTATTGCAGAGGGTGCTCAAGAGAATCCTGCGGTGACTACAAATGCTAAGGCATTAATGGTAGGTTGGGCAACTAATGCCTTAGATACTATGCAATATGCAGTCCTTTACACAGGCTTGACACCGACTGCTGCGCATTTTCACAATGGTGTGGTGGGTGTAAATGGCGCGGTAGTAGTCGCTTTAACGCCTTATAGCTTAGCACCCAATGCTGCTTATGTTGATAAAATCGGTCTTTCGAATGATAATTTGACTAAATTTTTGAAAGGCGAGATGTATGTTAATTTGCATACTACAGCGAATGCTGGTGGGGAGATTCGTGGACAAGTTTCATCGAGTATTTTGGAGGGATTAGTGGGTGATATGTGTTCTAAACAAGAGAACCCGCCAACTGTTTCTAATGCTATTGGCGCAGGATATTTGGCTATTGATAGAAATAAATTGATTGGCTATTTCAGTGTGGCTACCAATGGTTTAACTTCAAATGCTACGGCTGCGCATATTCATAAGGGGGCTAAAGGTGTGAATGGTCCTGTTTATGTTGGTTTTACAGCATCTTCGAGCAATGCTTGGAGTGGGGCATTTATATTTCCAACCACTACGGCAGCGGATTCTGCTGTCAATGGTTTGATGTATTTTAATGCCCATACTGCTGCTAATCCGGGCGGTGAGATTCGCGGTCAAATCGGTAAAGCTTTAACACCAGACTGTTTGCCAACGGCTATTTATGAACTCAATGGCGAGCAATTCGAAGTAAAAGCGTATCCAAATCCAGTTCTGGAAACAGTCACACTTCAATTTGAAAGCAATCAGAAAATGGATGCTCAGGTTGTCTTCTCAGATTTAACAGGTCGGAATGTTTTGACAAAAAATATGGCTGTTGAAAATGGTGTCAACCAATTGAGTGTGAATATGAACACCCTCTCACAAGGCATTTATTTCTTACAACTGAAAAATAATGGCAAAATTTTATTTGCTCAAAAAGTAGTCAAACAATAAGGTGATATTAGACAATAGAAACTAGATATTTAGATGGCTAAATTGTTGATTATCAATAGTTTAGCCATCTAAATTCTAATTCCTAATTTAATCACTCCTCAGTAAAAACGATTGAAAATTAATGAAAACACTTAATTTCTGAACTGTTTTAATGCTTTTTTTATTTAAATATTTCAATACATTTGCCATAAAATTACTTGATATGTCAGCTACTACTTTTATGCCTTTACAACGAATGTCACCCTCAGATTTGTTGGCTTTCAGTCAGCTCAATTCAAGTTTAATATGTGAAATGAACACCAACGGCAGCATTATTTTGAAAACACCCCTTCGCCACCAATACAGTCAAATAGCCTTAAAAATTCTTGAAAAACTTCAAATTTGGAATGGAAAAGGCAATGAAGGCGTTGTTTTGGATATGAAAACGGGCTTCCTACTCTCGAATGGTGCTATTCGACACCCCTCAGTATCGTGGGTAAAACCCTATAAAACCAGTAGCCAAACTGAGCATTTAATAGAGTCCGCACCTGATTTTTATGTCGAATTTTTAACAGAATTTGATAACGCCAATACCATGAAAATGCGCATGAAAGAGTATATGCTCAATGGCTCATTGCTGGGTTGGCTGATAGATGTGAACAATGAAAAGGTGTATATTTATAAAAATGACGGGACAGAACAAATCATTGAAAACTTCCAAAATTGGCTTTCTGGCGGCTTGATACTGAGGGGGTTTGAGGTAATGTTATAAATTGAAAGTTGAGAATTGAAAATTGAGAGTTTGGACACATTTTCAATTCTCAACTTTCAATTTCTAAGATCTCCATTTAAATGCCTTCTCATCTACAGCTCTCATGGTGCAAAGGATGCCATCCAAATGGTCGTATTCATGCTGCAATAATTCAGATAAGTTGTCTTGCATATGCCATTCTTGCGGTTGCCAATTTTCATCTAAATATTTGATTGTCAGAGCTTTATGCCTTTTTACTTTCACTAAAAGATTGGGAAAGCTCATGCAATCATCCCACAGTTCAAACTGTTTATCGCTTAGGTGAGCCAATTCAGGATTGATAAAAACCACCGGCTTATCTATATTCATATAAATCAACCGCTTCATAATACCCAACTGCGGTGCTGCGATAGCTCGTCCAAAATTATATTTGGCTCTAATCTCTTGCATTACATTGTGCAAATCAGCGACCCATCCTGGTACTAAAGGCAGTTCAGATTCTAAAATTGGCTCGGCTATTTCATACAATAATGGGTTGCCTAAAAGCAATAAGTCTTCTAATTTTTTCATATTCAAATGTAATAAAAAAAAATCGCTTTTACACTACAAGAGGTAAAAGCGACTATAAATTTCACTACAAAACATTAAAACTTGTAACCTAAGGAAACTTGACCGACGGCATTTTTTCCACTGCCTAATAATACACGAGCATTATCTTTCGTCACATCCATAAACCCTTGATTGTATCTGATGCCAATCATCATTCTACTAAAATTATAACTTAAACCAGCTGTAAGACCCGCATCAAATTTCTTGAATGCATCTATAATGACTTTGTTTTCATTATAAACTGTATAGTCAGGTGTAGAAATTAAATAGGATACAAATGGTCCTACTTGAACATCAATTGAACTCAATTTAAATGCCACTGGCAATAATAAATCTACATAATTCATGTTCAATTTTTGACTGACCGAAGCTGGTTTATAACTTGTACCTTTCACTGAATAGCTCAATTCAGGTTGAATGGTCATAAAATCAGTTACAAGCGGCACTTCTGTAAATATGCCCAAATGGAATCCGTAACGCTCACCTCTATTGGGCAATTTATCAAATGATATGTTGGTGGCATTTAAACCGCCGCGAATACCAAATCGCGTTTGGGCTTGTGATACTGAGGAGGTTAAAATTATCATGGCTAAAGCCATTAAAGCTGCAAAACTGACATATTTAGTTTTCATAGAATTTAAAATTTAGAATGTTAAACATAATAATTGAGAGTTGAAAATTGAGAATTGAAAATTGGAAAAATTATTAATTCTCAACTTTCAATTCTCAATTAATAATTTACTGTCCCACTTCTTTTTTCGCTTCCGTTTTCATTTTTTCGTTGGCATAAATAGCAATTTCAACACGGCGATTTTTTGCGCGGTTATCTTCAGTATCGTTGGATGAAGCAGGCTGAGTTTCGCCTTTACCTTCAGTTTTAAGGCGACCACTACTGATTCCTAAGGATTTGAGGTATGAAGCGACTGCTCCTGCACGACTTTCAGACAAATTCTGATTGAATGACTCAGAGCCAACGTTGTCTGTATGACCCACGATAAGTAAATCAGTATCAGGATATTGATTCAAGGTTTCAGCAAATTTTTGGAGATCTGTTTTGTTAGATTCCTTCAAATCTGTTTTGCCGAAGTCGAATAGTAATTGGCTGTTGAAAGTTAATTTAATACCTTCCCCCACCCGTTCTACCTTAGCTGTTTTACCTAATTCGTCTTCCAATTTTTTAGCTTGCTTATCCATTTTGTTGCCGATGACAGCACCTACTGTTCCGCCTACTGCTGCACCTAATATAGCACCCAAAGCGGTGTTTTTACTTTTATTACCGATGATGCCACCGATAACAGCACCTGATGAAGCACCAATCACAGCGCCTTTTTCAGTTTTATTCATACCCGATTTATCTTTCTTCTCGGTTTTCGCAGTAGTAGAGCTATTTTTTGAGCTTTTACAGCCCATTAGTAAAGCCCCTAACATCATGATACAAAAAAATAATTTTTTCATAATACTTCTCATTTTTAGTTTGTTATAAATTATGGATTTCATGATTTCATTGTTTTGAGTATTAATCTGTGTTAAATAACTATACCCTTCGGGATTATCCCTTTTTTTTATGATTTTTTTTGATAAATCATTGATTATCAATGGAAAGTGGGGAATTTAAATTAATTTTCTAAAACTCAAAGTGTAGATTTTTTTACTCAAAGTGTAGATTTCATTTAAACCACATATTCTTTTTCTCAACACATAAGTCACATAGAACATATAGTTTTTCGTCATTCTATAAGAAACTATGTGTTCTATGTGACCTATGTGTCAAAAAACTATGTGTTAAATATACCCCTCAGTAGCCACGTTTCTCGTAATGACATTTGATGCCTTTGGAATGAATTATTTGGACTCCGCACATTTAGCTTCACTCTGGGGTGTTTCTATGGAAGTATTTTCAAAAAACTCTTTTTCAACAATGAAATAAGCGTATTTATTGGGCTTCAAAGTTGAGTTATATTGCTTCACATAAGCCTTGGTGAACTCCGCTCCAAAAAATAAAATAATAGATGAATAATAAACCCACAATAGAATCACCACCACCGAACCTGCGGCTCCATAAACTGATAATGACGCCGATGATTGTAAATAAATACTCACCAGCCACTCGCCGCCGATAAACAAAAAGGCTGTGAACAGTGCGCCCACCCATGTGTCACGCCATTTGAGTTGAGCATCGGGTAAAACCTTGAAAATGATAGCAAAAAGGCTTGTTATGGAGCAAAATACAATGATAATGTTCACTATTTTAAGTAGTAAAGTGTAGTCACCTATATATCTTTCAAGCGGTTTTGTCATCAAACTTAGGGCTGCATTCATGAGTAAAGACACTAAAAGAAGAAAACCGATGGTCACGACCATAGAGAAGGAAATCAACCGTGTAAAAATAAATTTTTGGAAACCTCGCTCAGGTCGCACCCGCAAAGACCATATTCGATTGATAGAATCTTGAATCTCTGCGAATACACTGGTAGCACCGAAAAAGAAAGTGACGATTGCCACTGCTGTTGCAAAATAGGTCTCACCTGAAAGGTGTACATTTTCTATCATCGCTTGGATTTGAGCAGCTGCCACATCACCTACAAATTCGTTTATCTGGTTATAAACTTTTCCTCTTGTAGCATCTTGCCCAAAGAAAAAACTGCCCAATGCAATGATAATGATAAGCATGGGAGCAATCGAAAATAAGGTGTAATACGACAATGATGCCGCCATTTTGAAGGCATTATCGTTCATAAACCCCTTAAAAGTGTTGAGAAGTACTTGACCTGAGTTTTGTAGGTATGATTTAATTTTCAATGTCATTCTTATTTTATTGAAAGTGAACAAGGAAAAATTGCGTTTTACTAATCAATAAAACATTCATGCCACTCCTTTTTAATGAAAAGTAAAGAGGGAATAGTGAAAATACTGAGGGGGGTAACCACTTTTATCTTTTACTGTTTTTTACTTTTTAATATTCACTTGCCTTTTCACTTTTCACTAAAACAAGTGGTGGAACACATTTTTTAATAAATGCAAAAAAGAGTTTCATTTACATTACATAACATAAAGAATTAACTATGACAAACCGCCTTTTTTTTAGTAGAGCGTCTTATTTTCTGCTTTTCTTAGTTTTATTAGGTTTTGTACTGAACTATGCTGCCACAGTATTAATCCCTTTGACATTTTCATTTCTGATGGCTTTTATAGTTTTACCCATCAATAATAAAATAGAGGATATTGGTGCTCCTCGTTGGTTAGGGGCTTTTATGGGTATTTTATTTGTCTCTATTGTATTGGGTGGGGTAATTGCTTTTTTGAGCTACGAAATATCCAGTTTGGCAGATGACCTACCGACCATTAAAGCCAAACTATCCGATAAATTCTTAGATTGTCAAAAATTTATTCGGGAGAAATTCGGCATGACCATCCGAGAGCAAAATACCTGGCTTGATAAACAACTCAAAGCAACTAACAATTCTGCTGGAGAATACCTTATGAGTTTCTTCGCAGGCACCACTAATTTTATTACCAATTTGGTGTTGATTCCCATTTTGGCATTTTTCCTCTTGATTTATAGAGACAGGTTCAAAACGTTCGTAAAACTCGCTGATGAAAAATATCACTCTAAAACATGTTTTATCATTTTGCAAGCGAGTAAAATATCACAACAATATTTGAGAGGTGTGGGCATCGATATTTTTATATTAGCAATTTTAAATGCTATCGGATTTTGGTTGTTAGGTTTACAATATGCTATTTTATTTGCCGTCATAGCAGCAATTTTGAATATCGTGCCTTACATAGGTGTGCTGGTGGGTAGTATTTTCCCGATTGTAATGGCTTTGATTACGAAAGATAGCACGTGGTATGCGGTGGGTGCTTTGGGTGTATGTGTGGTCGTTCAATTTTTAGATAATAACTTCATTGGACCCAAAGTCATAGGCTCCAGCGTTAGCATCAATCCGTTGGTGTCTACTATTGCCTTGTTGATTGGTTCATTGATATGGGGTACTGCAGGGATGATATTGGCGATGCCTTTAGCGGGTATGTTGAAAGTGGTGTTTGATAATATACCCTGTTTACAAGCCTATGGTTTTTTGATGGGGGAGGAGAAGAATTTCAAACACCGCCCCTTGACGTTTAGCCGCAATTTATTACCTAATTTCAAGTTTCTGCCTTCAACTAAAATGAAGAATCAAAAGAGCAATCGCTTCACGAAAATTTAGGTTTGAACATATATGTGTACTAAAATACCCATATTTCCCCAAACAAGCATTCTCAAAACTTCCCACATATTCTGAAAATGAAATCTTTTACTATAAAATACCAACTACATATCTATTATAGTAAATGCAATTTGTTAATTATTTTATATAAAACATTGATAATCAGATATTTATGTTAACAATTTGAAAAATACTGAGGGGTGGGGTAACATTCAGATAAGAAGACATTAAAAATTTCAGGAATGCTTTTTTATTAAATATAAATATTGTAACAAAGGCAAATTTTATAATCAAATAAAAAAAATCGCAATGAAAAAAGTAATCACCGCACTGACCTTATCAATGTTCGCTTTTGCAGCTATCGCTCAACAAACTATGTCTTCGCCCACTCAACGAGGCAATTTTGTCATCGGTTCTCGGGTCGGTTTCTCTACTGCCAAATCCTCTGTAGATGTGCAATCTACAACAGGTTCAATCAAAGGAGATGGAGGCAGCTCGGCTCAATTCAATTTATCGCCTGGTATCGGTTATTTCTTTTTGGATAATTTAGTGATGGGCATCAGCATGGATTGGCTCAAAACCAACAGCAGCACAGGCGTTGACTTAAACGGCGGCAATACGAATCCGCAGGAAACGAACAATAATAATCTCCTTTTTGGACCCTTTATTCGTTTTTTCATTCCAGTTGAAGATGACAAAGCATTTTTTATAGGTTCTACAGTCGGTTTTGGTAATTCAAAAAATCAATATATAGCCGATGGTAAAACCCAATCTATCAACAACAACTTGCTTTCAGTAGGTGTCGGTCCTGGATTTACCATTTATTCCAGAAATGGCTTGGCTCTCGAAGCTTTAGTGAAATATAATTTCGCCAGAAGCAATAGTGAGATAGATGTACAAAGCATCAAAAGAGTATCTAAAACATGGACAAATGCAGTTGACTTTTCAGTAGGTCTTCAATATTATTTCGGCAGCGTTAGATCATCGGGTGTAAGCAACAGCAATAATCAGGGTTTTATAATAAAATAATAGAGGCTTTTAAAAAAAACAAACAACTATAACAAATTACAATTAGATTTCCTTTTAGAATCCGAGAGTCAAAAGCTTTCGGATTTTTTTTGTTTTTATAATAAATCGCTTCGTTGTTACCCCCTCAGTAAAATTCAAAAAACACTCATAATAAATACCCATTTTGAAGATAAGGTTTCTTTTTAATGTACATTTGCCCATTAAATTGCATTAAAAAATTCATTAAAATATGTTAGATTTTTCTCAAACCAATATAGTGCGTCTTGCCATCACTTGGTCAGGCAATAAAGAGCTGAATGAAGGTATTGTTGTACCGAAATCCACTTTAGTAACGGTCAATGATTATGCGCATCAGGTGTTGCTCTCTACATTTTTCAAGCCTTTTGAAAAAATTGAAGAGTTTTTTTATTTCTTTAATGATGAAGATTTAAGCAATAATGCGGTCTATCAATCCTGCATGACCATTTTTGAAAACCCTGAAACGCTTTCTGATCAAGCGGCTATTCTGACACAACGGTTATATGATTATTCAACTTCTTCAAAAATAACGGGTGGGGAATTTTTTCTCGGCTTATTTGAAAATGTAGAATTGCAAGACGAGGTGGTGCCGGCTATCGGTATTTTTAAAATTGTCCATAAAGATTCATTTTT
>JAYTON010000049.1:0-12580 GCA_043747725.1 Saprospiraceae bacterium | reverse complement strand
AAACTGAAAAGCGCACAGCTTAAGATGCTCGACAATGTTCTGAGCATTTTCAAAAACAAAGAAACGGTACTTGACCAACGTCAAGCCGTCAAAAAAGATGTTGCGGAACTCAAAAGTGTCCGCGAAGACATTGCCACCCAATTAAAAGCCGTCAAACCTCTTCGACCAAACATCTGCAACAAGGATACTTGTCGCGACAAACTCAAAAAATCTTGTGCAGAATATGCCCCTTACCTTGTCCGTCTCGGACGTGATATGGAAGGTAACTTTCTGGTGGAGACATTCAATAATCTGGCAGCGACCCGTAAAACGGATGCCTCATTGACAGCATTTGTCGGCACACTGATAGAACATTTGACCGATAACTTGGAAGACTTAGAAGATGTCGGCATCACTCAAGAGAAAATTGATGCTTTGAACGACATCTTAGAAGAGTTCAATGATGTAACAGACTCTTCAAATTTGCAAAACAAAACGAATACAAGTTTCAGCATCGAAGCGGATAAGCAACTGAGCAAAGCCTTGGCTGTTGTCCGTGAGAAATTGGATATTTCTATTAATAGTTTGCGCGATATAGACGCAGAATTGTTCAACTTATATCAAGTGGCAAGGACTGTTGGCAAACCAAGCCAAAAATCTACTCAATTAGCTATAACCGTTATGGATGCGTTGACTCAGAAACCCATTTTGAATGCGTTTGCTACTGTGCCTTTTATGAAAGAGGCTATAAAATGCGATAATGAGGGGGTGATTTACATCAAAACAGGTAAAAAGATTGACTTTGAAGTGATGGTTACGAAGCCGAATTTTTCGGAAGCTCGTTTTAGTATCGAAAAAATGAAATTGAAAGAGACGCGCTCGGTCACTGTATTTCTAAATGCGACTGCTTTGCCAGGCGGTAATTAACTTTATCATGTTTATTAAATTTTTACCGATTGGATGTCATGTCCAATCGGTATTTTTATGTGCCTCAAAACAAAAAATGGCGTTGAGAAGAGCCTCACCCACAAAAATCTATGAAAATTTGTTTATATTTGCTTGAGTAAAAAAGATACTATCAATGAAACAAGCACTCCAAAACCTATTGGCAGAAAACAAAACCAAACAAGTCATTGCCCAATTAATTCAGCTCTCCACTGATGATACCGATTTAAAAGCAGAAATCGTACAACTCTCTGCCCGCTATGCAGAATACGAACGCCAAAAAAGGATGGATATATAAGACCCCTCAGTATTTTTCAAGAAATTACTCTCAATCTCCACAACAATTGACGCTCAATAATTCTATCGGGATGATTGATTTTAAATATTTTGATAGTGGCTTCGCCAATATCAGTTAGGGCATAGACGAAACCTGAATTATCAATTTCAAAATGGTCGTCCTATTTATCTAATCTTGGATGAAAAAAGCGAGTAAAAATAAGTGATAAGGTGAGGATAAGTGCCTAAATCAGTACCTTTATAGCGGTTACTCATAATCCAACCAATTGCAACCTTGCATGGGCTTTTGCTAAACGAATAAGTCGTTCTAATACCAAAAAATGGTTAAGTTCGTCTTTTTCCGCAGCCGATAAACCTTGTTCGTTTTTATTTTCAATAAGGCTTTCCAGTCGTTGACTGGCAGCTTGTGGCGCACGAATTTCCAATACTTTGGAAGGATTCATTGCCGCAATTGTCTCGGCGAAATGGGCATAAATTGTTTGAACTGTCATTTTTTTGAATTTATATTTTAAGCAATAACAGATTTTCTATGATAGAAACAAATTAAACCTGTGTAAAAGTTATGGTGTCATTCTCCTCAGTATTAATTGAAGAATCCCATTATTTTCCAATAAAATTATTCTCAAAACAAATGGAATTGTATATTTGCGCGTCATTTCCAAATTAAACCGCATATTTCCTACCAATTAATAAAAAAAATTAGAGCAAAATGAGCGAAATCATTGATGTAAAAGCAAGAGAGATTTTAGACTCTCGCGGCAACCCAACTGTTGAAGTTGAAGTCATGACTGAGGGGGGTGCTATTGGCAGAGCAGCGGTGCCTTCGGGCGCGTCAACCGGCACACACGAAGCAGTGGAGTTGCGCGACGGCGATAAAAAACGCTATCTCGGAAGAGGTGTTACCAAAGCTGTGGCAAATGTCAACGACATTATTTGTCATGAACTCATCGGCTTCGATGTTTTTGAGCAAAGAGCGATTGATAAACTCATGAATGAGTTGGACGGCACGCCCAACAAAGGTAAATTAGGCGCGAATGCTATTCTCGGCGTGTCTTTAGCCATCGCTAAAGCAGCGGCGAAGGAAAGCCGTCAACCGCTTTACCGTTACCTTGGTGGCGTCAACGCGCACGTGATGCCAGTGCCACTCATGAATATTATGAATGGCGGCGAACACGCTGACAACAGCATTGATTTTCAAGAGTTTATGATTATGCCTTTGGCGGCGGATTCTTTCAAAGAAGCGTTGAGAATGGGCGTTGAAGTGTTTCACGCCTTGAAAGGTGTGTTGAAAAAGAAAGGTTATTCTACCAACGTCGGTGATGAAGGTGGTTTTGCGCCGAATATCAAAAGCAATGTTGAAGCCATCGAAACGGTGTTAATGGCTATCGAAGCGGCAGGTTACAAAGCCGGTGAAGACATTATGATTGCGATGGATGCTGCCGTGAGTGAATTATACGATGCCGAAACAGGTATGTATGTTTTCAAAAAATCAGGTGGTGAAAAAATGAGTACCAGCGATTTAGTCTCTTTTTGGACGGATTGGAGCAATAAATACCCCATTTTAAGCATCGAAGACGGCTTGGCTGAAGATGATTGGGATGGTTGGAAAGCACTGACAGCCGCTATCGGAGATCGTGTTCAACTCGTCGGTGACGATCTTTTCGTGACCAATGTTGACCGCCTTCAAAAAGGAATTGACAACGATATTGCTAATTCAATCCTTATTAAAGTCAATCAAATCGGTTCTCTTTCTGAAACGATTGATGCAGTTAACCTCGCTACACGCAACGGTTACACGAGCATCATGAGCCATCGTTCAGGCGAAACGGAAGATACAACCATTGCTGACTTGGCAGTCGCATTGAATTGTGGACAAATCAAAACAGGCTCCGCAAGCCGCAGTGACCGGATTGCTAAATACAACCAATTGCTCCGCATCGAGGAGGAATTAGGCTCAATGGCTATTTATCCAGGCAGAGCATTATTGGGTTAATATTCTTTGTTAAATACAAATATAAAGCATCCTGAATTTTACATTTATGTAAATTTCGGGATGTTTTGTTTTAAAGTAATACTGCGTGTATTGTACCATGAATTAAACGAATTTACGAATTTTACTAATTTACGTGTTGACAGGTATAAAAACCAATCCTTTACTCAACAAACGCGCTGTCCGCATAACACCTGATTTTTTAATAATCAACTCATCATTTTGCATTTTATAGTCAATATTGACTGTAAATTCTCCTGTTGGATGCTCAACTGAAAGTGAATTGCCACCTCTCAGTATTGCGGACTTGGGATTTCGGATTTCAGTAGGCACTGGGGCGAAATCCGAAATCAGACCTCCGAAATGCGCTATGGTTTTAGGTAAAAGACACGCCGTAGCCACTGAAACAGCCGCTAAAACACCAATCGCATCATGGCAAACGTGTGGAATAAACATGCGGGTATTCACTATGCCCCCTTGAGCAAGAGGCGGTGAAATAAGACACATTTTCGGAATGGACTGCTCTTTGACGTCACCTAAATTCATTTTATAGCCTATTTGTAAGCGAATACTTTCTAATTGTCGCTTCAAATCCCCATTATTATCCAATTCTTCTTTAGTTTCATAGCCTGTAATCCCAAAATCGGAGGCTCGTAAAATGACAACAGGCATGCCGTTATCAATGCACGTCATTTCTTTACCATCCGTCATATCAATGCTGTTCCCAGTCGGTAATAATGCGCCACAAGTCGCCCCCTCAGTATCAAGGTAGTTACAAATGATGGGGGCAGCCGTGCCGACAACACCATCAACTTTGGCATCCCCTGCATAATTGACTTGTCCATTCGGCGTCTCCACGATCACTTCACAAATGCCGCCTGTATTGACAATATTGATTTTGGCACTTGTAGTGGGGTGAGTGGCTTGAATCATACCCGATTCAATAGCGAAAGGCAGTACACCTGCGAGAATATTACCACAGGTTTGCGTTGTCGAAACCTTTCCTTTGCCAATCATCACTTGAATAAAAAAATAGTCCAAATCCACCCCCTCAGTATTGGAGGGTGAAACAATGGCTACTTTGCTCGATAATGAACTGCCACCACCCAAACCATCAATTTGTCTTGGGTCGCCTATATCTGAGCCTTCCATAGCGGCTAAAATGTATTTATTACGCAGTGTTTCGTCGGTAGGTAAGTCTTTGGCATTGAAATACAAGGCTTTGGAGCTGCCGCCTCGAAAGTGCATATATGGAATAGCTTTTTGCATTTTTTACCTTGTGTAGATTTGACAATCCCGGTAGGATTCTTACATCTTAAAAATCATTTCGATTGTGCTGCCAACCACTCCATAATTGTCACAGGTCTGCCATTAAGTTTTACAGGCGAACCATCATAATCTAATTTTGCATGATTAGCATGAGAATATATCCACGACCAGTGACCATTGAAATAATAATTTTCACCGCCATAAAAACCTGAAAGGTCAATCACATGGTCGTAAAATGAGAAATGAAGATTCTTAGCCCCTGCTTTTTTCAAGCGTTCATATACAGGCACAACCGTTTTATCGGGAACAGTCGTCCCATCATCTTTTGATTGTATAAACCATATCGGCACGTTGCGGATACTGCTTATTTGTTGGTCAGTGATGTACTGAGATTGGTACGCTAAAGCACTGATATAGCTCGCGGCAAAGTAATTGGGTTCATTTAATATTAATTTTAAAGCCATATAACCACCATTGGAGCAACCACCGACATAAATGCGTTTTTTATCAATATCGGGATGAGTATCTACGAATTTTTTAATCAAAGCCATCAAGCCTTTGTTATAAATATCGTCTTCTTTGCCCGCAGTCATAACGCCTTCTTTGTTATGCATCCACGCCCCCGGGCATTGCGGTGCAAGCACATAGGCTCCTCCGAAATAGGATTGTATCTCATCAGAAGCATAATTGATAACTTTGTTGCCAATAATAGCGATAGATGGGTCAGTGCCACCTTCGCCACCACCATGCAACCATATAATTAAAGGTGATTTTTGAACTTTATTTTTGGGCTTAAAAAAACCGTAAGACATCGATTTACCTGCCTCATACTCGTATTTACCAGTTAAATCGAAATTATCTAAAAAAGGTCTGATACGCCCTTTTTCTTTATTCCAAACAGCGTTATTTTTGGTATTGCTCACCGTGAGTTTGTAATCAATCCAGTTATTACCTCTGCATTTCCCACCCATAGAATATTGAATTGGCGAACCTAAAGGCATATTGGGTGCAACTGCTAATACCAAAGTAGCATAGTTACCCGATTTGGCTCTTTTACCTTGACTATCTGAAATATAAGCAAAAACGACTGTGCGGTTTCCGCTTTTTTGAGCGTCGGGAATGGCTACACAATCAGAGCTTCTTTCAACTGTAACTGTAAAATTTTTGAAATCCACCAATGTATCGGTGGCACCTAAATCCAATATAACTTTACTGACGTTGGGTCCCCAATCGTAACCATCAATAACAAGTGTGTATTCATTGGAAGCGACTTCATTTTTAGTGTGAAATTCTGATGCGAATACACTAAAGCTACTCAATAAAAACGTGTTTACAAACACGGAGGTGAGAACTTTCGTAAGGTGAAATACTTTCATTATTGTTTATGTTTTAAATAGAATTTTAATATAAATTATTGATTATCAATTATTACGTACATGAAATGAGCTTTTAGATTAGTATTCAAACTTTTTATCCCAACCATATATTTGAAGCGAATTCAAGCCTTTACGGAGTTCTTTTCTGACATTTTCTTCTTTCAACTCTCTGTCGTAAGCTTTTTCAATGGCTTCTTCAATGCGATTTTGAGGAATAACGACGACACCATCTCTGTCTCCCACGATTATATCACCTGGATTCACCATGTATTCGCCCATAATAATCGGCTCATTTAAAGTGCCTTCGCCCTGATTCCCAGTGCCTTTTATACACAAGCCCCGACTAAAAACAGGAAACCCCATCGCTTCAATATCATCCGCATCTCGCACGCAACCGTCAATCACCAAGCCTGCAATGCCCTTGGTCATGGCACCCAAACTCATCAAATCGCCCCAATAACCTGCCTCATAAAAATTGGAACAATTGACGACTAAAACATCGCCTGCCTTAGCGTACGCATACGCCCGATGCAAAAGCATATTGTCGCAAGGCATGGTTTTGACGGTGTAAGCGGGTCCACAAACCTTCATTTTAGGAAAAATGGGTTTGATTCCAGAAGGTAAATTACCCGTTTTGCCCAATGCTTCATGGAGCGTGGCTGCTGAGAATTTGCTAATTTCAGTTATTAATTCTTTTGAAATGCTCATTTTTTAAATAAAAATAGGTGAAATACTGAGGGATTAAAAAATACTGTCTGTCACTCTCGGCACTTGGCTTTGGTGCGCTTCAGCATATTTAATATCTTTTTTACCTGAAATACGGCGTGCATGATTCGCCCTGCGAGAAGCCAATTCCGCGTAATAATCTTTTAAATAATTCTGTGCACCCATGCACGACATCGCCGCCAATTTTTTTTCAAAAACGGATGAAATATCAATAAAAGTATCGGGCGTAAAACCCGATAATTCGGGTTGATGCGGCTCAAATGAATACCAGGCTGGCGGGTCAATATTTTTAAAAGCACTCGGCACACCTGCGCCCGAGGAGAGTAATCTTGCCCGTTGAACCGCTTGAAAAGCCAATGGATGGTCAGGATTAAAAGGGTCTTTTTCAGAATGAGTTAGGATAACCGTCGGTGTAAAATCGCCGATTATACCTATTAATTGCTCAATTCGCACATCGGTTAAAAGCATGGGATAATCGCCCCAATCCAAAAACTGAATGGGTGTTCCAATAATATCGGCTGCCTTTTGGGCTTGTTCGTGGCGTATAATTTTCACGCTTTCGACGCTGCGTTTGGGGTCTTCTTTCCATAGCTCGCCCGATTCGCCCCGTTCACCGTAAGACATGGCAATAACGAGCGTTTCAGCACCTTCTTCTATTGCTTTGGCAATTGTTCCTGCGGCACGCCATACAAAATCGCCTGAGTGTGCACCTATGACTAAGAGTTTCTTTTTCATATTTTTGATATTTTTTCAAATACTGAGTGGCATTTCGATTTCGGAATTGTGATTTCGGATGTATGATTTCGGCTGCCGAAATCCGAAATCACAATTCCGAAATTGAAAGGTCTTCTGGTAATGGCGTTCCGCGTGTATGAAAGCTTTCTACTGTTTTTAAACCCCATGCTTGTCCTTTCATGCGTTCTTCTTTTGACCACACAATCGTTTCATAATCAGGGTCGAGAATTAAACGGGCTGTCGGATTGGCAATTTCGATGCGGTTGCCCCCGGGTTCATACACGTATAGAAAAAAGGTTTGTTGAATAGCGTGTTTATGAGGACCTGTTTCTATAAAAATGCCATTTTCTAAGGCAATATCTGCTGCCAACAACACTTCTTCTCGACTATTGACGGCATAAGTCAAATGATGGAAACGCCCTTTCAAGCCTGTATGGTCTTGCGTAACAGCTAAATCGTATGATTTTGAATTGACTGAAAACCAAACGCCTTTGGTTTCATCATCAAAAATAATGGTTTCTGTCAAGCGTCCGCTAACATGATTCAATTGAAAATCTCTGAAAGCGACAACATCATTTGCCAATAAATTGAGGTGGTCAATTCTGCGAACATTCATGCCTCGCCCGGGAAATTTACTGACCGTATTTTTTAACGCTGATTTATCATTTTCACTCGCTTTGTATTTATGCGAATCGAAATAAATCTCCACTTTATGACCGTCGGGTGTTTGAAATAAATACGTTTTGCCCTGACCCAAATCGCCTTCATGCCAACCGATGCCCTGACCCGTTTTTTCAATAACCACAACACGCCTTTCGAGGGCAGTATTACTCATCGCTCGCCATGCAAAATGCCCCATGCCTGAGTGTTTGTGCGCTGTCAACTTTAAAGTATGATGTTCATAATCATCATACGCCCGTAAATATACCGAATCACCTTGTACATCGCTGATAGACATACCCATTATGTCAGTGAAAAAACGAGTACTTGCGTCCAATTTGGGTGTCAATAATTCAACGTGTGCGAGGTGGGCAATATCCCAAATAACATCTTTCATTCTTGTTGTTGTTATCGTTTTTGAACTCAAAACTTGAAAATACTGAGGGGTATGTTTTCAACGAATCCCCGGCGATTTTATCATCAAAGTGGCTAAACCTGCAAGAAGAGTAGGGATAGCAAAAATCATAAAATTAGCCGTCATAGATAGACCTGCCCCAATTAAAAGTCCACCAAAAAGGGGCCCCACGATACCACCCACACGCCCTGCACTCATGGCAAAACCAACACCGGTTGACCTTATTTCAGTCGGATAAAGCCTTGCCGCTACGGCATACAAACCCACAAAACCGCCTTGAACGCCAAACCCAATTAAGCCAAACAATACCAAAACGAGTGCGGAGCCTTTGAAAAAACCAAAAATGACCATCAAAACTGCTGTTGCTGCAAGGAAGCTGAATATAGTGCGTTTTAATCCAAAATGGTTAGACAAATAGCCTTGTGTTATAATGCCCATAAATGCTCCTAAATTGAAAACGGTGCCTGCATAAATCGCTAATTCCATTGATAATCCTGCACTTGATGCCAATTTGGGTATCCAAGTCGTTAAAAAATATAAAGTAGCGAACGCCATGAATAGCGCAATCCATAAGCGAATCGTAGAGGCTTTGCGCTCAGGAATCAATAAAGATGTGACGGAAGGCTTTTCGATTTTGGATTGGGGGTTTCGGATGTCGGAATGGGAAGACAATCCGACATCCGACATCCCCAATCCGACATCGAAATTACTGAGGGGGGATAATTCTGTCAATGTCGCTTGGTTCATTTTAATTAAAATAGCATTGGCTTTCTCTAAAGCCCCTGCCGGTTGCTTTTTTAATAAAAAATCAAGCGATTCTGCTAAAAAAAAGAAGATAAATGGCAAAGTCAATAAAGTAACGATACCTGCAATTTGAAACATGGTTCGCCAGCCATAAGCGGGTATTATTTGAGCTGCCACCAAGCCTGATAAAACCGCCCCAATCGGATAGCCACTCATCACAAAACTGACCCAAAAATCTTTCGTTTTTACGGGGGCATATTCAGAGGTCAATGTCGCTGTACTTGCCAACATACTGCCTATTCCCAACCCACTGATAAATCTAAAAAACAATAATTGCTCAACGGATTGTGCTAAGTAGGTTGAAAAAACAGTTAAACCCATCAATAAAGCAGAGAATAAAATAATGGTGCGCCGTCCGACAATATCCGCACGAGGTGCAATAAACAACGTGCCAAGCGTCATGCCCAATAGCCCTGCGCTAAAAACACTGCCCATCGCTTGTGGACTAATTGCCCACTGTTTGCCAATAGCAGGCGCTGCATAGGAAACCACCATCACATCCATGCCATCGAGCATATTCATTAAAAAACAAATGAATATGGTAGTAAATTGAAGCGTAGATATTTTATTGGTTGAAAAAAGAGAGCCCTCGTTTGTCATTTTTTCGTTTGTCTTTTGATAAAAAATATGAATACAAATTTCAGCCACATACCCCCTCAGTAGTTTGAACAATTGTGACTAAAGTTGGTACTTTTCAGACATATTATTTTAAAAATAACTCAAATTTTAGGCAACGACCATCCATTGTGATAATTGGCTTTGGTCAGTTTATTCGCCTCTTTATCATCAATAATCTGCTGTTTGCCCGCATCCCAAAAGATTTTGCGATTCACTCGGAAAGCAATATTACCCAACGAAGCATTCAACGCTGTATTTTGAGCGATGGCAATATCACAATTCGGTTTAGCACGGGTTTTCATACAATCTAAGAAGTTTTGAGTATGAAAATCTAAGCCATTGCCTAATCCTTTTGTAAACGGCACAGCTTCCATGCGGAATCCTTTAGTATCGTTATAAGACTGCCTATCTTTTTCAGGAATGACTTCCCAACCACTTCTATCCACCACCAGCGTCCCATTATTGCCGATAAATGCCACGCCATGATCGCGCCCGTAAGGTCCGCCGTCAATGCCGTTCGCATGTTCCCAAATCATAGTATAATCGTTGAATTCATAGATGGCTTGCAAAGTATCAGGCGTTTCCATCGCATTCTCTGAGCCGACAAATTGACCACCCGATGCCATAACTGACTTCGGACCTTGCGCTTTCATACCATGCAACGCCATATCTATAATGTGAACCCCCCAATCGGTCATCAAACCACCTGCATAATCCCAATACCAACGGAAATTGAAATGAAAACGGTTTTCATTGAAAGCACGTTTGGGAGCGGGACCGAGCCACATATTATAGTCAACACCCGCTGGCGGCATCGAATCAGGCTTCGGCGGTATCGTTTTCATCCAGCCTTGATACGCCCATGATTTGACGACCCGTATTTTACCCAATTTACCCGACCAAACGAAGTCAATCGCATCTTGCCAATGTTTATCGCTGCGTTGCCATTGCCCGACTTGCACCACGCGGTTGTACTTACGCGCCGCCGCCAGCATGACATTGCATTCTTCAATGGTTCTGCCCACTGGTTTTTCAACATAAACATCCTTACCTGCTTGACAAGCATATATCATCGGCAGAGCATGCCAATGGTCGGGCGTAGCGATGAGGACAGCGTCAATGTCTTTATTGTCCAATAATTTTCTGAAATCGCCATGCGTGGGTACTGTTTTACCTGTTGCTTTATTGATTTCGCGGTTTCTATCGTCCAAAACCTTTTGATCGACATCACAAAGAGCTACAATTTCAATTTCAGGCTTTTTCATCATGGATTTAATCAGCGAACTGCCCATGCCTTTGACACCGATTGCACCGATGCGAATTTTATCGCTGGGTGCTATGGTGCTTGTTTTACCGAATATTTGGGAAGTTGGGAGCATACTTGCCAAGGCTGCACCGCCCGCAAGTTTGGAGGATTCATACAGAAATGTCCGTCTTTTCATAGCCACTATTTAAGAGTTGAAAAATTGAATAATTTGATTTGAATAACGTGGTGAAGCTATAAAATTCAGATGAAAATTTTGTAAAAAAAATGACCCCTCAGTATTTTATTTCAAAATAATGGAATTGATAGAGTATTTATTCACCTGCAAGTGAAAGGATTCTTTTATAAAGATGATTACTTACAAAGAAGCGAGCATTTTGGATAAGGGCATCCATTAATGGTTTGACAGAAGGTATCAAACCTTGAGATTTAGCGCGTAAGATAATACTAAGTGGGCGTATGTATCGCTGACAATAATCATTGGTCGCCGAAGAGTTTTTTCAAGGTTTGAATATCGTTTTCAAGGTCATTTTCAGAATAGTGAATACCAATACCTCTTTCGCTCAGAATTTTTTTGAACTCAATGATACTTAAACCTGATAACCGTGCAGCACGTGGGAGCGCGAGTTTTTTCCTTTCATAAAGCCATAGAGCTATATCAATTTTCAATTCACTCGGCGAATACTGAGGGGTTGTTGCGAAAATGCTATCTGGAATATCTTATATCATATCTTTTGTTTTATGAACAAATATAGTCTTTTTTTTGAAAAAATAGAGAATTATAAGGCGATGAAGTGTAAAAAGGGGAAAGGCAAATATAGCTAAACATATTAACTACTTTAAGTACTATCAAAAAACCATCCTCATATTTATCTAAAAAACTGCCGCCTTTGTAGTCAATTAAATAGCACTAATCGAATAACCAAGTACCATGTATTGCATAATACCTTCCATTGGATTTATCTTTGCATTAAATATTACTGAAAAAACAGTTTTCTCCATCTTTAAAAATAAAAAGTATGAAAGGCTATTTGATTAATCCAATCCTTATTTTGATAGAATATTGCTTATTGAGTTAGCATTATTTTATCGAAAAACCCAAAGCATTAGTCTTATGAAATCATCTTTTTAGCAGTTAAAATAGAAAAAATGTAACCTAATTCTATCAAAACACATCATATTAATCACCCGACTTTATTTGGTTATTAGTTATTCATTATCAGTTATTCGTTCAATCATTCAATCACTTAATCACCCCATAAAATAGGGGTATTACCCTTTTCAATTGTCTATTAATTACAGGAAAAGCAAAATTTTAAAGCCACATTTTTAAATTAATCACCCAATTTTTGTCATGAAAAAACTTTGCACTTTTATCGCCATCAGCCTATTGGCACTTCACTTATTTGCTCAAGGAACAATTTTAGGTCGCATTATTGACCAATCGGGACAGCCTTTAGAGTATGTTACCGTCACTTTGCACCGCGCCAAAGATTCCGTTT
>JAYTON010000048.1:0-2996 GCA_043747725.1 Saprospiraceae bacterium | reverse complement strand
TGGCTCACAAGGCTTTGACAACAAAGGCTTATAACACCCGAATTGTCCAAAATTTATTATCCGAACTCTGCCTAAAGGCTGAGTTTGATATATTTCATCTCCCAGTTCAGAAAATTATCAACTTCAAGACTATTTTCTAACTTATTATCCCGTATTTTGAACAGACTATTGATAAAAAATCTCTTTGATTACTTTTATTAATTATATGAAGGTAAAGAGAGCCAATTCAAGAATCTATCTCAACCATCTTATCGAATTTTCTTCAATCAAAAAATACTGTTATGCACATTAATAATAGGCAATGGTGGAAAGAAGTTATTATTTATCAAATTTATCCTCGCTCTTTTAAAGACTCAAACGGCGATGGCATCGGCGATTTGAGAGGTATCATCAGCGAACTGCCCCATTTAAAAGATTTAGGGGTCGATGTGATTTGGCTTTCGCCCATGTATAAATCACCGAATGCCGATAACGGTTACGACATTTCCGATTATGAAGACATCATGACCGAGTTCGGAACTATGGCTGATTTCGACGATTTACTGAGGGGGGTGCATCAACAGGGTCTGAAAATAATCATCGACCTCGTCGTCAATCATTCCAGTGATGAGCATCAGTGGTTTCAAGAAAGCCGTAAATCTAAGGACAATCCTTACAGGGATTACTATATTTGGAAGCAACCCAAAGCCAATGGTAGTCCGCCGAACAACTGGAAATCCTTTTTCAGCGGACCCGCTTGGGATTTTGATGAAGCTACGGGCGAATACTATCTGCATCTTTTCGATAAAAAACAACCCGACCTCAATTGGGAAAATCCAAAGCTGCGCCATGACATATATAATATGATGCACTTTTGGTTGAAAAAGGGTGTCGATGGCTTCCGCATGGATGTCATTCCATTTCTTTCTAAAGACCAATCGTTCCCAGATTTCAACGGAAGTTTAAATGAATATGCCAATGGACCGCGTATTCATGAGTTTTTGAAGGAAATGAATCAAGAAGTTTTATCAAAATATGATATAATGACGGTTGGTGAAGGCTTCGGAGTATCCTCAGAACAAGCTCATCTATATGTTGGTCAAAATCGAGGAGAGTTAAATATGATTTTTCATTTTGAATATGTCTCTATCGATCGCGATGAAAAGGACTTCTTTAAATACAATCCCGATTGGAAATTGTCAAAATTTAAAGAAATTATTGCGCGATGGGATAAAGCGATTGGGCAGGACAGTTGGAACTCGTTTTATTGGGGCAATCATGACAATCCTCGCTGCCTTTCCCGCTTCGGTAATGACACCCCTCAGTATAGAGTCCTTTCTGCCAAAATGTTGGCAACCGTACTCATGACTCAACGCGCTACACCTTATATATATCAAGGTGATGAAATCGGCATGACCAACACCCCTTTTGATAGCATCGAAGAATTTAACGATGTGCAAGTCCTCAATGCTTATCGAGAACTTGTTGTCAACGGTGCGACTGAAAATGACATCGAAGAATGGCTTAAAGATATGCGTCTCTTCACACGTGACCACGCCCGCACGCCTGTGCAATGGCGCAATGCTCCGAATGCCGGATTTACTGAGGGAGATAAGACATGGCTCAAGGTCAACCCTAATTTCAAAGACATTAATGTTGAAAATGCTGCTCAAAATCCAGATTCTATTCTCAATTTTTATAAAAAATTGATTCAGTTTAGAAAAAACAATCTCCTCTTAGTTTATGGCGATTATGAAGATATTGCACCGCTTGATGAAAAAATATATGCTTATACCCGTACTTTGGGCGATGATAAAATGTTAATAGTGAATAATTTTTCTGACAGCAAAGTTGGTTTTGAGGTAAATTACCCTCTCAGTAATTTAAAGCTTTTAATCTCAAATTATACGCAAATTAATGACAATAAACATAATATTTTATACTTAAAACCTTATGAATCAAGGATTTATGCAATCTAAACTATGATTATAAAAACAAGCGGCATCATTCTAAGAACCGTGAAATACAGCGAGACAAGCATCATCGCAGATATTTACACAAGAGAAAAGGGCTTGCGCTCTTACATCGTAAGTGGTGTGCGGACGCAAAAGGCGAAGGTGTCGGCAGGGCTGATGCAAGTGATGTCGTTAGTGGATTTGGTGGCTTATGATCGGGCGGATAAAAAATTGAATCGCATCACCGAAATCAAGGCAGCTCACGTTTATACCTCCTTACCGTTTGATGTTATCAAATCGTCCGTAGGTATATTTATGGCGGAAGTTATAAGGCGAGCTATCAGAGAATCGGAAGAGAATAATGAGCTATTTGATTTTCTATTCAGCATTTTTCAATATTTAGATGAAACCAAAAATAGTTTTACCAACCTACACCTCAGTTTTTTAATTGAATTTTCTAATTACTTGGGGTTTCAACCGCATACCGAAAATGACAATAAAAATGCCGTATTTGATTTAAAAGAAGGCATTTTTATAAGCGAAACCGTCGGGCATACTCAGTTTTTAAGTGAAAAATTATCTCAAATACTGAGGGGGGTCATCGCTACGAATTGGAAAAATAGCCACTCTCTCAATATCACGCGCGAAGAACGCCGACAACTTTTGAATGAACTCCTCAATTATTATCGCCTGCACATTGATAATTTCCCTGAAATCAACTCTTTGAAAATTTTGCAAGAGATTTTTTAAGTACAAATGAGCCCGTTTTCAAAGCGATTTCTCTGGCGTGTACGATTTTCATTTTGACCGAATGCCATATAATTCAAGGAAATACGTTTTGCAGCATTCAAAATAACTCTTATTAATGGTGTCATTACGAGCGATAGGCGTGTCAAGCAATTGATATTTTTCTTAGTTTTTAAAATTAAAACAAAAAGTATTAAGTTTAAAAATTGCAATATTTTTGAAATTTAATTTCTTTAAAGTAGTTTATTCAAAATAAAATTCTAAAAATCAAGATTAAAAAGAATAAAATAATTTTAAAACATTTTATTTTAAAAT
>JAYTON010000047.1:0-11434 GCA_043747725.1 Saprospiraceae bacterium | reverse complement strand
TTAGATATTCTAACACATCATTTTTTAAGAAATTTTCTTTCATAAAAAGAAGAGTTTAAAAGTCGGTAAATGATTGATAATCAATGAGTTACGTTACTTTGCAAGAGTCGTATTTTTAGCAAAAAGTGAAAGAAGTTTTTATCACCGTTGGACAGCCTACCCTTGGGGGTTAGGGGGAAACGTCAAAATCAATCTAAATTCATCTAAGCTTCATTTTTCCCAATAAACTCACCACCTTTTCATACCCCGAATGCCCTTTATCCGCCAATATTTTTTTACTCAAAACATCAAACGCCTTAGATTGATGTTTATAATCAGCCAAATATACCAACAGTAAATAGTATTCATTGTCTTCCGAATATGGCAAAACGCCCAAAGCAATGCTTTGTTTAAATAAAGATTCAGCTTGTTTATACTGCTTCAATTGCATTGAAATATGACCCAGTAATGTCATCGCATAACTCTGATAATTATTAGAAAAGCGGTGGTTTTTAAATAAATTTTGGGCTTTTTTAAACTCTTTTTTCTGCATTAAAGTCGTTACAGAATCCAAATAAACTAAATCTGCAACCGTATCCACATCACTCCTCATCTTAGCAAAACTCGGCGTTTGATAAGTTGAAGCCAATAAATCCATATATTTTGAATCATCAACAACGGCTAAATCGTTGGCATTGTCTTTTTCCTTTTCTATTTTATTAGGAATTGTATCAATCACCTGCGGAATTATGAGATTAGTCGGTTTATCAATCGAACTGGGGGTAATGACTATATTTTCACGAGGCGTTTTAGATTGATAAATAAACCAAGTCATTAATGCAATGCCTACAACTGATGCCGCCATGAGCCAACGAAAAGTGTTGGTTCTTATGAAAGATAATTGAGTTGGCTTAATAGATGTTATGTTTGACTCAAAAAAATGAGCAGCTTGTAAGTTTTTATCTATAGCATTGATTTGCATCTTCACCCTATCGTCACCATATTTTTCGACGCCGCCCAATATCGTCCGCATTTCCTCCACTTGAGCAGCCAATGCCGCATCTTTAGAAATCAAGGTTTCAAAGACTAAATACTGAGGGGGTGTCATGTCCCCGTTTAAATAATCTATGATGCGTTCTATATTTTCAAAATTATTTTCCATCTGTACAATCTGTTTATTTCTATTTTATAAACGCTTTTACGTTGGCATTCTAAAGCTTTTATCAATATCTCATTTAAAATGTCTTTATACTGAGGGGGTAATTGTTTTGTATTTCCATATCTCAGAAGAGGTATTTTGCATCAACCGAGGCACAATCTAACGAAAAAAAACTAATCTACGAACTCGTTAAAAAATAGTTTTTAATTGAGTTTTTGTCATTCTTTCGCTACGTTCAGAATGAAGATTTACAGAAAGATAAAAAAATTATTTTTTAGACAAAAAGAAAACGGGCAAATTACCCGAAGGAATTTACCCGTTATATTATAATTCGTTGATTATCAATGAATTACTTACCTGAACTCTTAGCCGCTTTAGCTGCTTTTACCTCAGTTTTAGCTTCTACTTTAGCTGCTTTCACTTCTGCTTTGGCACCTGTTTTAACTGCTTTTGTCTCAGCTTTCGCTTCTTTTTTAGCGACTTTCACTTCTGTTTTAGCTTCTGTTTTTGCTACTTTTGTTTCAGCTTTAGCCATTTTTGTTTCAGCTTTCGCTACTTTCACATCGCCTTTCGCTTCAGCCTTAGCCACCTTAACTTCATTTTTTGCAGTTGTTTTAGCCACTTTTACGTCTGCTTTCGCTTCAGTTTTAGCTACTTTCACTTCTGCTTTAGCAGGTGCGTTTTGTGCATTTACAGCAAATGCGAAGAGGGCGAATGCACCCATTACAAGCAATTTTTTCATTTTAGAATAGTTTTTATTAGAAATAAAATTATGATTTAAAAATAACAGACTGCAAATAAACTGCCTATCAAGAAAATTATTACTAAATTGAGCGTTAAGATTTCGTTAAAATCCAAATGATATTTTGTTTTTTAAAACGCATATAAATATTTCACAATTCATTGAAATCACTTTTTTCAATGAAATTTTATTTTAAAAAAAATAAAATTTTATAGCCATATTATTATCAATCTCGTTAATTTTGCACCCAATTTTGAACTTCATTTTCAAAAAAGCGTTTATATAACAACTTTACTACTAAGTTGACTTGTTGGCGTTAGAAGAAAAAAATAAAGAATTAATAGAATTATGGCGATAATGATAACAGATGATTGCATTAACTGTGGCGCTTGCGAGCCTGAATGCCCCAACAATGCAATTTATGAAGGTGGTGTAGAATGGGCTATCAGCGACGGCAACACGGTGAAAGGCAATTACAAACTCGATAGCGGCGGTCATGTTGTAGATGCTGAAACGAAACAAATGCCCGTTTCGGATGATTATTACTACATCGTACCTGATAAATGTACAGAATGTGTAGGCTTTCATGAAGAGCCTCAATGTGCCGCGGTATGCCCTGTGGATTGCTGTGTATCCGACCCCGATCATGTAGAATCTCAAGAAGTTTTACTGCTTCGCAAGGAGCGTTTGCATATGTGATATAAATATAGGTGATGAGTGATGGGTGATTTATTATTATAAAAAAATTCTTTATAACTCATAAATTAACCCCATCACCAATCACTCATCACCCATTTTTACCGCCCCCTCAGTCCGAGCTCAATCACTTCCAAATTTTGGATTTTTCCATTTTCAATATCAAATCGGACGAGGGTTTTGACTTTGTGCCAGCCTTCATCGCCACACGCGCCTGGGTTGATATGAATCAAATTCAACTGTTTATCAGGCATTATTTTGAGAATATGCGAGTGTCCGCAGATAAATAAATCGGGCTTAGTGGATTTTAATTCTTCTTTAATCCGCGCAGGATATTTGCCTGGATAGCCGCCGATATGGGTCATAAAAACTTCCAAACCATTGGCGTTCCATCTCATATTTTCAGGAAAACGATGTCTAATCCCTTGATTATCAATGTTTCCGAAGACCGCGCGCAAAGGTTTGAATTTTTCCAGGGCTTCGGCGACCCCCTCAATACCGATGTCGCCGGCGTGCCATATTTCGTCCACTTCTTTAAAATATTCAAAGACTTTGGCATCTAAAAAGCTGTGGGTATCGGACATTAAACCTATTTTCATCATCTCTTATTGTGAATATATAAATTGGTAAAATTCGTAAATTCGTGGCTTTATTCAAGTGAGTCACTGCGTGTAAAGATACGTGGCGGCAAAATACAAAATTATGCGAAAATTAAAAATGGAAGAACTAGGAAGGGTTTCTGTGGAAGAGTTTAAAGACTCTGATAAAACGCCGATTGCCGTTGTTTTAGACAATGTTCGTTCGGCGCTTAACATTGGTTCGGCGTTTAGAACTGCGGATGCTTTTGCTTGTGAGGCAATGATTTTATGCGGTATTACTGCCCAGCCGCCTCATCGAGAAATCCTCAAAACGGCGCTTGGCTCTACTGAAAGTGTGGCGTGGCGGCATTTTAAAGACACTCAAACAGCGCTCGAAACACTTCGTACTGAGGGGTATATTTTAGTAGCCGTTGAGCAAGCAGAGAATCCTGTTTTATTACAAAATATTCACAATCAACTTTTTACAAATAAAAAATTTGCGCTTATATTTGGCAATGAAGTAGATGGGGTGAGTGAGGAAGCGATGGAGATGGCAGATTTCGTCGTCGAAATTCCGCAATATGGTACTAAACATTCTTTGAATATTGCGGTTTCAATAGGTATAGTCGTTTGGGAATTTTTGAAAGAAATAAGGAAATTAGGAATTAGGAATTAGGAATTTTTCATTAAATCATTTAATAATTAAACCAAAATTGCGAAACTCGTTTTTCGCGTGAATTGACCATGAAAAAACAAACGCTCCTTTATTTAACCATTCTTTTATTTGCCGTAGGCTGCGTTCCTAAGCAGAAATATGATTCGCTTTTGCTGTCAAACAATACTTTGCAAAAAGAATTTGACCTTATGCACAATGCACGAAGGGAGCGGCAAATATATGCAGATAGCTTAGTTCGTCTAAATGGGAACCTCTCTGATGCAATCTCAGAGTTGGAGCTTTGGAAAAATCGCTACCAAAGTATCAATACCACTTATGAAGAAGTGAAAAAAGAGGTGGCTGCTGTGCACAATCAAAACGAGCAATTGCTCTCAACGGCTTCGGCAAATAATGATGCGCTGCGAAAAGAGATTGCAGATAGACTTCGAGAACTTGATGCGAGAGAAAAAGATTTGCGCAAACTGGAGGAGGAAACGAAATCCAATCAAGGCACTATTGGTGATTTGAAGAAATATTTGAATGAAAAAGAGCTGCGCGTGAAGCAATTGAGCGATGCTCTGAATCAAAAAGATGCTCAAATGACGGATTTGCGCTCAAAAATCGCTGATATACTGAGGGGATTCAATACGGGCGAGTTAACGGTGTTGCAGGAAAATGGGAAAATATATGTTGCCCTTTCCGACAATTTACTGTTTGCGAAAGGCAGTAGCCAAATCAACCCACGCGGTTTAGATGCCATCAAAAAATTGGCTTCGGCACTCAATACGACAGCGGAAGTGGATATTGAAGTAGAAGGTCATACCGACTCCGATGGCTCGGCTGATAGCAATTGGTCGCTTTCTACATCGCGGGCTTTGAGTGTCGTGAAAGTGTTGACAGTGAACAAAGTTGACCCTAAACGCATTATCGCTTCTGGTCGCGCATTTTATTTGCCTGTTGCGCCGAACGATACGGAAGTGAATAAGTCAAAAAATCGCCGAACAGAGATTATCCTCTCTCCTAAGCTCGACGAATTATATAATATTATAAAATCAGATAAATAATTCACTTGAAAAAATTAATATTTCTTTTGATAATTGCTTCGCAACTGGCTTTGAATAGCTGCAATGAAAATCCTTATAAACAAGGCAAACTTTACTACACCTCAGCTTGCGGCAATTGCCACATGGAAAACGGCAAAGGACTGAGAGGGTTGATTCCGCCCCTTGCAAAAGCTGATTATCTATCAAAAAATCGCGGCGATATACCGTGCGCGATTCGTAAAGGTTTGAAGGGTAAAATTATCATCAATGGTGTAGAATATGGTCAACAGGAGATGTTAGCCATATCAAAGTTGTCTGAGTTTGAAATTGCCAATATTTTAAATTACATCGGCACCTCTTGGGGCAACAATGAAAAACTTTGGACAGCAGATGAGGTTCGCGCAGGATTGGATAAATGCCCATGATATTGTTAGAAATATACTTTTTATTGGGAATATACGTTAAAATGGCATAATTTTGTGTGTAAAAAAATAATAATTTATTTCTAACTAAATTATGTAATACTCTGATAATCAATTATTTACAAAATAAAGCATCTCCTTTACCGAATACAAATTTCAAAATGAGAAATTTAACTACTCTGTTTTTCCTTTGCTTTTCCTTCTTCTATCTAACTGCTCAAAAAACAGGTGACCTTTTCGACGCGTCTTACGTGCATGATATTCGATTCACTTTTGAGCAAAAAAATTGGGTAGAGCAACTTGATTCACTCCGCCTCAACGGCGATGAAATGCTGCTCGGCAAAGTCATGATTGACGGAACTACTTACGATAAAGTAGGCATCACATATGCGCATACCCCCACATATATGACGGCAGGTAAGCGCAATCCCTGGTATGTAAAACTTAACTATATTGATAAAAAGCAAAATCATCAAGGCTATAAGGCTTTCACGATTTCGCAAGCTTTGCGCGACCCCAGCATGGTACGCGAGGTTTTGGGCTACGAAATGGCTCGAAAATATATGCCTGCACCCTTAGCCAATCATGTCAATTTGACGGTGAACGGTGATAATCGAGGCGTGCATGTTAATGTTGAAGCCATTAATGAGGATTTTTTGCAGAAAAATTTCCAAAATACTGAGGGGGCATTTTTCCGTTGCGTGCCAGATACTCGGACTGAAATCAAGGGCGAATGCGAGCATATTTATGGGGCTTTGAAACCACAAAAAGATGTGCGTTGTATGATGGTCAATTTTGATATGCTCTCAAAAGCAGGTTGGGACGACTTAATTGAATTGACTCGTGTTTTGAATGAAGACCCGACTAACATTTCAAAAGTGTTGAATCTTGACCGCACTTTATGGTTTTTAGCTTTCAATAATGTCGTTGTTAATTTGAACAGTTACAGCGGACAGTTCAGTGGCAATTACTATTTGTATCGCGATAAAAACAATCAATTCAACTTTATTCCAACTGAATTAAACCTCATTTTCGGCAGTATTAAAAATACAACAGGCAATTCAGATTTGGATTTAACAGGCTTAACTACCCTCGACCCAATGTTGCATATTGACAATGCCGCGAAGCCCTTGATTTCGCAACTCCTTAAAAATCAGGACATTAAGAAGATATATTTTGCTCATATCAGGCAAATACTCGCCGATTGGTTTGAAAATGAAGCCTACAAACGCAGAGCTGAAGAGTTGCAAAAAATGATTACACCTTATTATGATCAAGATAAAACGCCGCCATATCAACCCGTTGATTTCAAACGCAGCCTGACTGAAACGGTGGGCAGCGTGACTAAAATTCCGGGTATCGTAGAGCTAATGATGGCGCGAACAAAATATTTGAGAAAGCACCCTGATATGCTTGTTGTGCCGCCAGTGGTATCGGATGTGACTTTTACAAATCGCAAAAAATTCTCAAATCAGACTGTGACGGAGTTTCATATCAAAGCAAAAGTGGATAAATTTCCGCGCCGGATTCGCTTATTTTATCGCCCTTCCGGCTCGACGGGTATTTATACCGAGTTGCAAATGTTGGACGATGGTAAAAGCCACGATGTAGAAGCAGGTGATAAAATCTTCGGTGCTGCCATCAATCCAATGGGCAAATTCACAGGCATTGAGTATTATATTATTGCAGAAAATGCTGCCGCCGCTACTTTTTATCCGACTAATTATATTGCTGAAAAGGCTAAAATGACCATTGAAGAACTGAATAAATAGTGAAAAAAATAATTACAATCCTTTCATTGTCAATCGTTTACACATTTTCTTTTGCTCAAAGTTTATACAATCCCACGAGTATTAAGGAAATACACCTCACGTTTAAAAACAACGATTGGGATAAATATCTTGACTCCGTTAAAAAAGCGGGCAGTAATTCTCGGCTCAAAGGAACGATGGCTATTGACGGTCAGAAATTTGAAAATATTGGCGTGCGCTATAAAGGCAATTCCTCTTATTTCGGCTCTCGCAAAAAAGGCAATATTAAGTTGCCTTTTAATATCAAATTAGATAAAAAACAAAAGATTGAAGGCAAATACGAAACGCTCAAACTGAGCAATATCAACCGCGACCCCAGCTTCGTGCGCGAAATGCTGAGTTACGAAATTGTCAGTTCGTATATGCCGACCCCTCAGTGTAATTTTGCAAAAGTGTATGTCAACGACAAATATTTGGGGCTGTATAATAATGTGGAATCTATCAACGATGATTTTTTGAAAAATCAGTTTGGTAAAAATGGTTGGCTGGTCAAGTGCGACCCTGATTGGACGGCTGTTGAACCTAAAAATTGCCCTAAAGGAGACAAAGCTTCGCTCATATATTTAGGAGAAGATTCGACTTGTTATAAACCATTTTATGAAGTAGATAAAGATGGGAGCTGGCATGATTTCATCAATATGACGCGCGTTTTGAATTTTGAACCTGAAAAAATCGAACGGGTACTGAATGTTGATCAAGTAATATGGATGCTGGTGCTCAATTCCGTCATGGTGAATTTGGATAGTTACACCGGTATTTTTTCTCATAATTATTATCTCTATCGCATTGCTGATGGGCGTTTTACGCCTTTGATGTGGGATTTGAATTTGTCGTTTGGCGCGTTTAGTATGCCTGGCATCGAAATGAGCAAGCTCGATCCATTTTTTTATCAAAATGATGCAAAGCGACCTTTGATTTCAAAATTATTGAATACGCCCATGTATCGCAAGATTTATGCAGCGCATATTAAAACCATTTTGGCTGATTGGTTTCAAAATGAAAAATATCTGAAAAGGGCAAAAGAAATAGCACAATTCATTGATAGTCAAGTAAATGAAGATAAAAATAAACACTATACATATGATGATTTCAAAAAAAATATGACCACTTCAGTCAGTGAAATGGTGGATGGCAAAGAAGTTTCAAAAATAATAGGCATCGAAGAATTGATGAAAACACGAACAGATTTTTTAACGCATTTTCCACCTTTTCAAAAGCCCGCGCCCAGAATTCAAGGGCAACCGGCCCCCTCAGTAATTGGCGATAAAACGAGCATAAAAGTGAAGGCAAGCGGTGCGGTACGTGTTTGGTGTCTTTTCAGAAATGATAAAAATGCCGCTTATCACTACCTACCCATGTTGGATGATGGTCAGCACAATGATGATGCCGCAGGTGATGGCATTTGGGGTGTTGTATTTGATAAAAAAATGGGACAATATTATATTATTGCTGAAAATGAAGAGGCGGTGAGTTTATTGCCGGAACGAGGAGGTAAGGAGTTTTTTGAGATAAAATGATTGTAATCATAATTTATGCGAATTACGGGTTCAAAAGTAAAAGGGTGAAAAAAACAGCGGCTAACCTGCCCCAAACATGAACATAAAGCCCTTTAGAAGACCGGACTTTGGAAGCACATTGAATGCCTGTTTTTTCATTAATCCAATTAAAAAAGGATTCAATAGGTTGTCGGCATTGACTTTTAAGAGTATTAAATAGTTCATCATCCGCGTTAAGAACAATTTGCCCTCTATATCTTTTTTGAATAGGTAATAAATTAACATTTTGATATTCTTTTAAATACTTTTCAAGCGTATCGTCATTATAAATTTTATCAGCAAAAACCGTCATATCGGATAAAGTTGGTGCTATCAGTTCTTTGAATATTGTAATATCACTATCAGCAGCAGGCGTTAAAATTAAATTTCTAGGTTTTGGCAGTTGCTTGGGAATCAAAAGATTCAAAGCACTGAGTTTGACACCATGATATTTGAGCTTTTTAGTAGAGCAATAACCTCTATTGGCTATATCAAGAGCCACTTTTGCTGAATAAGAACGATTTCCTTGAGCCATAAAAATAGGCATTGTATCTGTTGTGGCTTCTAATTGACCACCTGCGAGACTTCTTAGTACCCAATCAGGTAAAGTAAAACGATGACTCAGTCGCATAAGCAATATAGGAAATACAGCATGAAGGTTATTCAACCGAACTAAAAAATTTTTATACGAAGGCAAATTCGGAAACCATGAAAGCCAATGCTCTTTAATATATCCATGAATTTGACTAATTTTGAGTCGCTCCTTGATAAGTCCAAACAAACACACGCTTATCAATTCGACATCTGTAAACGCTACTTCCAATTTGTCAGTATTATTACTGAATTTTTGACAGTGGTAGACCAATTCTTTGTAATAAGCATCTTGTACTTCGCTGTACAAGTTAATTAAAAATAGTTGCCAATCCATTTTCCTAACTTTTGATTGTGATTCAATCCTCAAAGTTAAGGGCTGGTTTTATTTATTATGTTTGCTTTCTAAACCCGTATTTCGCATAATTTAATATTTAAAAATGTTTCCATAGTTAGAAACATTTGTTATCTTTGTAAAAGACAGTTTTTAAGCAAAATTTAATTGTTGTGCCTAAATTTAGAACAGTTTTCCTTGAAGATGTTTTAGAGTTCTTTGATGAACTTGATGAAAAAGTGAGAGATAAAATCCTTTACAACATTGACAAAGCCGATATAGCAAATGATCCAAGTCTTTTCAAGAAATTGACAAGTGAGATATGGGAGTTTCGCACCAAATATGGAAATCTTCAATATCGTTTATTTGCATTTTGGGATAAACGAAACAATCAGGATACTTTGGTAGTTTGTACGCATGGCATAATTAAAAAAACAGACAAAGTACCATCTAAAGAAATTGAAAAATCTGAAAAAATAAGAAAAGAATATTTTGAAAATCAATAAACTATACTAAATATGGAATCTAAAAAAAGGAAAGTCTATACGCTGGATGAAATGAAAGACAAATATGTCGGCGAACGTGGTACAGCCAAAAGAGAAGCCTTTGAATATGAATTGAGAATGGAAATTATCAGTGAAATGATCAAAAAGGCTCGATTAGAAAGGCATTTGACACAAGAAGAATTAGGTAAATTAGTAGGCGTTCAAAAAGCTCAAATTTCGAAATTGGAAAACAATGCGAATAGTGCAACAGTTGATACTATCATTCGAGTTTTCAAAGCTCTTCAAGCCGAAGTAAATTTCAGTGTCAGATTTGACAATAAGATTTTGCAATTGACTTAACTTGCACTAAACCCCCTTTTTAACCCCAAACTGCTTATAAATCCTCTCAATTTCCTCTTTATAGTCTAAATACTGAGGGGTCGCAATGCGATAGCGGATGCTTTCGAGGAATTGATTGAGCTTAGAATATTCTGAATCGGTCAAGATATTATCATCGAGGAAAGCGTCCATGAGCTTGAGAAAACTCTCATTTATTTCACGTGCCATTTCTACATACCGCGTCTTGTCTTCAAGAAAACCATAGAAAAAAGCAGCTTCATTATAATTCACTTTTTGATCTAAAACAAGCCCGTCGAATTCCCTTTTTACAGCGTTTATTTCGTTCACCAATTGGTCGTAACTTCTACGGCGATGTTCGTAATCGTCCATTAAATTATAAATGCGTTGGGTAAAATCTTTGACGTATAAATGTCTTTTTCTAAAATAAAACCAACCAAAAATGGCTGAAAACAAAGCCAAACTACCTGCTACACCTAACTCGGAAGCAAATCCCAAATCTGCTAACTTATTGCCCCATTTCCAAATTGGACTGGTGTTCGGGATAGCACCATGGTGTTTTATTTCATACAAAATATCATCAAAATCACTCATTTTCAGCTCATTAGCTGGGCGATAAGCATTGACATTATTGATGAATATCTTTTTAATATTGTCAAAATCCTTTGGTAAAAAGTTTTTCCGAATATCACTCCACTGCCCTATTTGATGCCCATACGAATACCTCGAAACAATCATTTCATTAGATTTTGCAAAAAAATAGACGATTTTTTTCACATTCGCCGTATCTTTCAAAGCGTTTAATTGCTCTTCCAATTTATCAACATCCGTTTTGAGCGTCTCCGACTGTGGTTCAATATCCCGAGCAACTCTTTTTTTTATTAAATCGGCTTCGATTTGTACCCTTTTTTCTCTTAAAAATAAAATCAATTCGTTGGGGTGAATCGGCAATTGTACCATGCCGCCCAATCGCCTCAAATGCTCATTAGTCAATTCTACCCGCTGCCCAACGCCTAACTGAGTGATACAAATCAAATAAAAATTAGG
>JAYTON010000046.1:0-1687 GCA_043747725.1 Saprospiraceae bacterium | reverse complement strand
AATTCTGCTGCTAATTTGTCAGCAATACCCTTGCCGCTGCGATTGCGCGCGAAGCGAATGAGCCACTTGATACCCGTTGCAATCTTACGCTTAGGGCGTATTTCTGTCGGGATTTGGAAAGTAGAACCACCAATCCGGCGTGAACGCACTTCCACTTGTGGCATAGCATTTTGCAATGCTTTTTTGAACACTTGATGCTCGTTTTCGCCTGTTTTTTCTTTTATAATGTCTAATGCATCATAAAAAGCAGCGAAAGCAGTTGACTTTTTACCGTCGTACATCAAGTTGTTGACAAACTGAGTAACCATCGGGTCACTGTAACGGGGATCCGCAGCAATCAGTCGGATCTTCGGTTTTCTTTTTCTCATTGAGAATTTGCCTTTTAAAATTAAGGAAATTTGGATTCAAAACCGTCAAATACTGAGGGGGTACTTCCCAACCTCTCGCTGGATATTTTTTAATTTTTTCAATTAAAAATCCACTTCTCTAACGGCTCACTTTCGTTTAAACAAAACTCATTGAATTAGATGTTAGATTTTTAGATGTTAGACCGTCTATTGTGTAATATTTAAAAATCTAAAGTCTAATATCTATTTCGCTCCTTTTTTAGGGCGTTTTGCACCATACTTCGAGCGACTCTTCTTGCGGTTTTTAACACCCGCCGTATCAAGCGCACCACGCACGATGGTATAACGGACACCCGGTAAGTCTTTCACACGACCACCTCTTACAAGCACGATTGAATGTTCTTGCAAGTTGTGACCTTCACCCGGAATGTAGCAAATAACTTCCGAGCCAGTGGTCAGACGCACCTTAGCAACTTTACGCAATGCCGAGTTTGGCTTCTTCGGAGTCGTTGTATATACGCGAGTACATACGCCACGACGCTGTGGGCAAGCATTCAAAGCACGGGTCTTGCTTTTAGTTTCAATTTGAGTTCTGCCCTTACGTACTAATTGATTAATAGTAGGCATTGATTATTATTTATGAATTAAAAAAATAAATTTTTTTCAAAGAGGGTTTTAAATGCTTGAAGAATTGTGTTTTCAAGCAGAAAATCCTATAAAACCCGACCTTTCTTATAAAGCGAGCGCAAAGATAGCTGATTTCATCTAAAAGAAAAAACCTTTTTTGAAATTCTTTTAAAATACAACTGAGGGGATGTTAGGCTTATTTCAATAAATGCAACTTAACATTACTTTTGTGAAATAACCCTACACCCCTTAAGTGTTTTTCAATATTTTTAGAAAATTTTATTTTTTAAATTTCAATTTACCTACTTCTGTTCCAACACGAACACCTTGTTCAACACCTTTAGAAATGGCTTCTCGGAAATGGATGCCGCCATAAAGTCGAGAGATAGCGGCTTCGGCTGCCATATCATTGAACGAACGGAAAGTACGCGGCGTACCATCAATATCAGTGCGCTTTTCATGCGTTTTGTCAGTAAATTCGTATGGACTACCAAATAAATCTGTCAATATTTTGGAAATAGCACCACTGGCTACTGAGTGACCTGATGTATATTCTGGAAACGGCGGCGTAGTGAGCAATGATACCCAATTGGCATCTATTTTATTCCGAATGTATGAAATGGGGCGAATATAATTGTGCTGATATTTGCATTTCCAACAAGAGACAAAAGCATCTGAAACACCTATACCGACCTTTGCATATGCCTCAGCTG
>JAYTON010000045.1:0-8459 GCA_043747725.1 Saprospiraceae bacterium | reverse complement strand
ATTTTAAACATTCAAATGAAAAAAAGGTTTATTTTATTGAAAAATTATTTATTTCAAAATTAGACATTAACTTTATCACAAATAAATAAAAATAGTCATTTTTAACTTTGATAACAATTCTCATGAAGAGCTTCAAAAGCATTTTTAAAGGTTTGATAACGCTGCTATTGCTTACAATAGCCATGCAATTAACGGCTCAAGATAGCTGTGTATATCGTTTAAGGTTGTATGACCGATACGGTGATGGTTGGGATGATTCTCAACTTTATATCAAATTGGGTAATAATGCCGAAAGGGCTTTTACGCACGACGGCGCGGCAGGCGTAGAGTCGGACAGTATCAGGCTGTATGATATCCGGGTAAAAAACGGGGATACCCTTATTGTTCGCTACGATCCGCAAGGCAGTTATCAAGGCGAAATAAAATATACCCTTTTTAATAATGCGGGCGACCCTATTTTGTTACAGGGACCTACCCCTCAGTCAGGAGTCGTTTTTAGAAGCTCTATAAAATGTGTTTCCTGTGGTTTGCCTATAAACTTGACAGTTGCCAGTGTACGGACTTTCACAACCACTATCAAATGGAACCCCTCAGTAGTAGGCACTCAACCGACCTACCGAATCGAGTGGGGAGAAACCAATTTCACCCCTGGCACAAGCCGCAATGCAGGTACTACAACAGATACATTTGCCATTCTGCCTGGTTTAAAAGAAATCACGCGCTATTTTGTCTATGTCCGAACCACTTGCGGTGGCCCTGCTACGGACACCAGTAAATGGGTGGGTCCTGTCTCGTTTGTAACGGATACGGCTATCAATGTCGGCATTTCAGCTATCGTATCGCCTATTGGTCGTTGCGATTTGGGCATTGATAGCGTGAAAGTTAAAATTAAAAATTATGGTGGTGCTCCAGCGAGTTTGATTCCTTTTAAATACAGTGTCAATGGTGTGAATGCTCCTGTTCAAATGCCTCAAGATGGTCTGTACACGGGCGTCATCAGTAAAGACAGCACTGCCACAATTGCTTTCAAAGCTGTTTCAGATTTTTCTGCACCGGGCGAATATAATATTGCCGCTTGGACAGAATTAGAAGGTGATAGAAATAATAGAAATGATACCTTTAGAATAACCATTGTTCGCCCACGACTCATCAATCAGTTCCCATATCAACAGGATTTTGAAGCCGGAAAAGATACTTGGCAAAAAGTGGACAGCATCGGAAAATCCACTTGGGAATGGGCAACCCCGCGTTACAGATTCATTCAAGGCGCAGCCAGTGGCAATAAGGCATGGACAACAGCAGCAGATACATCTTATCGCAACTCAGATACAAGCTATTTACTTTCTCCATGTTTTGATTTTTCAAGTTTTAATACTGACCCACGCATCAGCTTTGCATTAAATTTTTACAGCGAACCCCGTTTTGATGGAACTTGGCTCGAAGGCAGTACCGATGGCGGCAAGACTTGGACTAAAATCGGCAAGCGCAATACAGGTATTAATTGGTATAATGATACGCTTAGTCGAACGGATTTTGAATTGTGGACAGGCACAACACGTCTGGGCTGGCATGTTGCGCAGAATACTTTGACAGGTATGAAAGGGCAAGCGCAATGCCGCCTCCGCTTTGTTTTCCGCGCTGACAATAGCACTAATATCAATTTCGATGGTGTGGCGATTGACAATATCATTGTTTCTAATGCCGCTGTCACCGATTTGGCTTTGGATAGCGTTGGCAGAGTGGATATATCTGATTGCGGTAGCGTAAAAGATACAGTTTCGTTGCGTATTTTCAATTTGGGCAATACTGCACAGGCTTCTTATTCAGTCGGTTTTAGGGTAGATAATAATGCCCCTGTCACTGAAACGGTGACGAATTTTAATATTCCGGCGGGTCAATCGGCTGTTTATAAATTCAAAGCGCCTTTAAATTCTTTGGCAACTGCTGGTACGCATACCCTCAAGGCATGGGTCAATCTCGCCGCCGATAATATTAGAGTAAATGATACGGCTATGACCACTTTCTTCATCACGCCCGCGACGAAAGGCAATACCGTCTTCAATTTTGATGACCTCATAGCCCCTCAGTATTGGACGGCAATTCGGGCAGGATTGGCTCGTGGTAGACATGGCAATGCGGCTTCAAACGGCTATTTATTCGCCAATATTTATACAGATACGGCGGTTGTTGATGGCGATACGATTATCACACCCAATGCTCAATTATTTGACGTGACCACTAATAAATTCGGACCCGTCAGAGTAGATGATTCATTGAAATATGATTATCGTTTTGTGAATGAAGACAACCCATTTGGCGGTTATGACCTCATTACAAAAGATACGCTTAAAGTAATGGTCTCGGCTGATTGTAGTCCTAATTGGGTGGTGATTGATGTTGTTACAAAGCAAAACCATACACCAACCGCCCTATATCGTTCAAGAAGCATTAGTTTAAAACAGTTTGTAGGGCAAACTTTAAAAGTGCGTTTTCAGGTAACCAGCGCCATTGATACGTTTACAGGCTATTTCATTGACATTGATAATGTTAATTTCAAATCCATTTGTCCTACTGATTTTGGCATACAATCTACCGTCAAAAAATCTGATAGAGGATTGGCGAACGGGCAAATAAAAGTCAAACCCACGCGCGGTGCAGCACCATTCATCTACAAATGGAACAACAACGCCACTATAGATTCTATCGCTAATTTGGCTATCGGAGACTATACGGTTACTATCACTGACGCCAACGGTTGTACGGATGTGCAGACATTTAAAATTGATTTTGTATCTTCCACTTTTGAAGCCGCATCTGCAATCAGTAAAGTGACTTTATCGCCCAATCCGACATCGGGTAATGCTCTACTCGACGTAGAATTCCGTAAAATATTGGATGCTCGCGTTCAAGTTTACAACATGATGGGGCAATTAATGACTGAACAACGTAGTAAACAAACAGATAAAGCCCAATTTGAATTGGATTTGAGCAATCGCCCAGCAGGTGTTTATCTTGTACGGATTACAGCAGATAATAAAACGCATACCGCAAGACTTGTTAAACAATAAGAAATTTTTAGGTTAAACAATCTGGTGTTAGTTGAAGGCATCTGCAACTTAGCGGATGCCTTTTTGTTTTTAATGAAAATATTCTGTTGTCTAAAACGTCATTCTAATTATAAAAAAGCAATTATATAAAACAGAAAACATAACTTTTATGAAAATTGGCATTGTCTGTTATCCCACATTTGGCGGTAGTGGCGTCGTAGCAACCGAACTCGGCATGGGTCTCGCTCGAAAAGGTCATTATGTCCATTTTATTACGTATCGTCAGCCCGTCCGCTTATCATTTCAGCATTTTCAAGAAAATATTTACTACCATGAAGTATCTGGCGTGGATTATCCACTATTTGAATATCCGCCTTACGATACCGCCCTCGCAAGTAAAATGGTGGACGTGGTGAAATACGAAAATCTTGACCTTTTGCACGTGCATTATGCCATTCCGCACGCGATGGTAGCCTATATTACAAAAAAAATACTCCTGACTGAGGGGCGTTATGTACCTGTAGTGACTACGTTGCACGGTACCGATATTACTCTCGTCGGGTCTAACCGCACCTTTGCTCCCGTTGTTGAGTTTTCAATCAACGAATCGGATGGCGTGACGGCAGTATCGCATAGTTTGAAAAAAGATACCTTGAGTCTTTTCAATATCACGAAGGAGATAAAAGTCATCCATAACTTCATTGATTTCAATCGTTTTAGAAAGGTCAACAAAGATCATTTCAAAAAAATAATCGCGCCCAATGGGGAAAAAATACTCGTCCATACGTCCAACTTCAGAAAAGTGAAGCGAGTAGAAGATGTCATTTATATTTTTAAGAAAGTGTATGAAAAAATACCGTCTAAATTATTGCTCATCGGCGATGGACCCGAACGACAATATTTGGAGGAACTCTGCCGCCAAATTGGGCTGTGCGACGAAATTCGTTTTCTCGGGAAACAGGATGCCGTAGAAGAATTATTGGCGATTGCCGATTTATTCATCATCCCATCGGGTAAAGAAAGTTTCGGCTTATCCGCTCTAGAAGCCATGGCATGCGAAGTTCCCGTTATTTCATCCAACGCAGGAGGTTTGCCCGAAGTGAATATTCACGGCGTGACAGGCTTCCTCAGTGACGTTGGCAATGTTGATGAAATGGCTGAATATGCTATTCGCCTTTTAGAAAATGAAGAAATGCACCAAACATTCCGTAAAAATGCCCTCGAACAAGCCCAACGCTTCGATATTGACAATATTTTACCCCATTATGAAGCCTATTATGAAGAGGTGATGGAAAAAGCGGTGCAGTTCAAAGCAGTATGATTTTAGTTAATAATACGAATAATGAATGATGTGATGAATAAAAATAAAACGGAAGATACCCCTCAGTATCTTCCGTTTTATTTTTGTGAAAAAAAACTCACAACTCATCAAGACAGTATCACTTCAAAAGGCGTCGTGTAATCGCTCTTCAACAAATCGGGACTAATTCAAAACAATTTATTTTAATTAAAAATATTTATTTTATTTTAAAATTAACATTTCATTCCAATACTTTATTTGCAGCTTTTGGTGTCGTCCAATTTTGAAATTGTAAATTCCAATTATTCTGTTGTTGTTCCTCATTAAATTTTAATTATTTCATCCTACAACCACATCTTGAAAAGTCTTAGCAAAAGTATAAGCATTTGCTTCATTCATATATGTTTTCCAAGTACTCGGTATAGTATTTTCATTTAAAAGACAACCTTGTTTTAAATACGGATACAATTCATCATACCGTTTGCTATCGCTCACCGTCACACGCCTATTGATCATCGAACGGCGAATTTGACTCGAATTTTCCAAGCCTGCTGCGCCTAATAATTCAACAAATGAGTGAACCGTTGATTTATGAAAATTTGCGACACGTGTTTTTTTATCTTCAACGACTAAGCCTTTCACCAATTCAGGATTTTGAGTCGCAACGCCAGTTGGGCAAGTATTTTTATGACATTCTAATGCTTGAATGCAGCCCACAGCCATCATCATTGCCCGCGCCGTATAACAGGCATCCGCACCCAAAGCCAACGCTCTCAAAATATGGAATCCGCCTACAATTTTTCCCGAAGCGAATATTTTCATGTCTTTTCTTAAGTCAAAACCTGTCAAAGCATCATGTACAAAAGCCAATGCCTCCTTGAAAGGCATTCCCACATAATTGGAAAATTCTAAAGGCGCAGCACCTGTTCCGCCTTCGCCACCATCTACTGAGATGAAATCAGGCTTGATACCCGTTTCAACCATCGCCTTGCAAATCGCTAAAAATTCACTTTTATGACCTACGCAGAGTTTAAAACCTACTGGTTTTCCACCAGACAATTCTCTCATTTGACCTATTAATTGACATAATTCTACAGGCGTGTTAAAGGCAGAATGATAAGGTGGTGATAATACATCAGTGCCTGGTTCCACCCCTCGAATCTTAGCAATTTCTGGCGTATTTTTTTTAGCAGGTAAAATACCACCATGTCCGGGCTTCGCGCCTTGCGACAGTTTCAATTCTATCATTTTTACTGAGGGGGGTGACACCGTGAGCTTAAAAGCTTCAGGAGAAAAACGTCCTGAAAAATCACGGCTGCCAAAATAGCCCGTTCCTACTTGATAAATCAAATCGCCGCCCATTTCCAAGTGATGCGGACTGATGCCACCTTCCCCTGTATTATGAGCAAAATTGCCGATTTTCGCTCCAGCATTTAATGCTAAAATCGCATTCGTACTCAACGAACCAAAGGACATTGCTGACACATTATATACACTCGCTGAATAAGGCTGTTTGCAATCTGCCCCACCGACTGTAATCCGAGGATTATCGTCCAAATCTTTGAAACTTTTAGCAGCAATGGAGTGATTCATCCATTCATACCCCTCTTCATAGACGTCGAGTTGAGTACCAAAAGGCGTGGTATCTACATCCTTTTTAGCACGTTGATACACTATACTTCGCTCTGTGCGGTTGAAAGGGCGTCCATCAATATCGCTTTCTACAAAATATTGATAAATTTTTGGGCGTAACCATTCCATCCAATAACGCCCCCGACCCAGCAGCGGGAAAGTGCGCATAAGGGCATGATGCGTTTGATACATATCATAGATGCCCAATAAAATCAAAGGCACAAGCACTATAAAAACCCATAAAAATGGCTGCCAAAAATAGCCAATCGCCAATGTCAACACTGTTGAAATGACTGCGAAGTATTTAAAGTCGTTTCTCATCGAAATATGATTTGGTTATATTTTTCTAAATTTTCGTTTAACTCTTGGAAAGTTAAAACTTTCCAAGAGTTGTATTCATACACCTTTATTAATTCTTGATCAATTTCCCAATCAAATTGCCCCCTTCAGTATTCAGGCGATAAAAATAAATTCCCGATGCTAAATTAGGTAAAATTATATTAAAAACTGCTGTATTTTGTTTGGCTGAAAAAATAGATTGACCATTTAAATTAAAAATATCCAACTGTATACCACCCGTTACCCCCTCAGTATAAAAGGTGATTTCAGATGAAAAAGGATTAGGATACACTTTTATAACTGATTGATTTTCAACTACTTTTGATAATTTTTTATACAACAACGCTTTTTTGACAGCCGCCAAAGCATCTACCCGACCGAAGCCATACGTATTATTGGGCACTTGAGTACCGAGTATAGTACCACAATTTTGAGCCGTTATCAAAGGCTTTGCAGTGAGTTCAATGATGCGCTCAATGGTATCTACTTGACCTGCCAAAGCCGGATTGGCTGAAATCATCAACGCCACCACGCCTGCTATATGCGGACCAGACATACTCGTTCCGCTCAAACTCGCTAAGCCATTATTCGGAACGCTTGAAATAACCCCTACGCCCGGGCCCGACACATTGGGTTTCATACGCCCACTACTATCTATTGTCACTGGACCGCGGCTACTGAAATTGGCAATCGTATCAGTCGAACTTGTTGCCCCCACAGAAAATGCTTTCGCAAAAAAGGCAGGAGGTCCGTCCACTGACGAACAAGAAGGTCCTGAATTCCCAGCCGAAACGACTACCACAATGCCTGCCGCCCGACAATTATTCACCGCTTTTTCCAAAATAGCAAAATTGGACGAGTTGCAACCCTCTCCGGGCGAGCAATACCATGAATTATTGATAACATGAGGTGCTTTTTTCGGGTTAGGGTTTTTGTTCGCCGTATCGGTCGGTGCTAAAAAAAACTGAAAACACTCGACGTAGCTTTGCAAAGTGCCATCGCCTCTATCCATGTTGCGCGCCCCAATCCATTTCGCATCGGGTGCTACACCCATCGCTAAGGTATCGTTCGAGCCAATCATCGTTCCCATGGTGTGCGTGCCGTGTCTATCATCATCGCAGGGTATTTTGACATCATATCCGCACGGGTTGCCCGTTTTACTCGTGTCTTTATGAATGGCGTCGTGCCAGTTATAGCTATGATCAGCAGTTGTGCCATTCCACCCTCTGTACTTAGGTTTGAGTGCGGGATGTTGCCAATCGTAGCCCGTATCTTCTCCCGCTACGACCACATTTTGACCTCGATAACCCAATGCCCAAACGCTATCAGCCTTGATTTTTTGAACGCCCCACGTCAGTTGCTGCACACCACGCTCTTGAAGTCCGACGGGTTCAGCATTGGGCAACCTATTGATAGCATTCGGATTATTGATGATTTGAGCCACATCTTCCCGTTGTGCTAATTGCTGAATTAATGCTAAATCACCTTTGGTATAAATCGCGTTGACTATCCAAAATGATTGAAAATCAAGGCTTTGTGCTTGCAATAAAGATTTAATAGGTGCTTGCGATTGCTCTGCCGACCCCCTCAGTATATTGAACACATATTCCCCTTTTTCTTCTTTTGAATTCAAAGAAGCGGCTCTTGAAATATCGGCTTGGTCTTTCATGATGATGAAAAAATCAGCTTTTCCACCTCGCATAGCCTCCCATACTGAGGGATGTACTTTTTGCAAATTGGTTTGTGCTGTTACAGTAAAAGTGTAGAGCATCGTGGCTAAAAGGAATGTAAATCTTTGCATTTTTATTTTTTTAAGTGTAAAATTTTTCATAAAATTGAATGAAATTGAATAAAAACTAACAAAACTACGCTATTGAAATGATGTATTATAAATGATGAATATTTTTTACGTTCTAAGATTTACTTTCTGTTCTCTTATTTATTTACGTAAAAATTGATTTAAAAATCTTTTTTACTTTAATCCATAATTTAGACAAATTGTTTTAAATTTTTCAGATTTTTGCATTTGCTTCATTCAATAATTTATATCAATTAATGGAAAAAATTATTCAACATCTCTCGCTTGACCCTCGCATGGCTGCGGTGATTCCCCATATCACCTTGCCAGAGGTGGAAATTCA
>JAYTON010000044.1:0-2429 GCA_043747725.1 Saprospiraceae bacterium | reverse complement strand
AAAGGAATACCGATAGCATTGGAAATGACTAAACTATTCAAATGTTTTTTCAAAAAAGAGACGCTGTGGTCGCGCAAGGGAATGGCTTGATAAAATGATTTTTCAATAGAAGTCGCCTCAGTCAACATGAAAAAAAGGATAAAATACATAAGAACGCCTATTAATAAACCATTGAAAGTAGCACCCACTACGAGCTGCATTTCGTTGACCCCCCATTCACCCAAATTGCGGAGGTTTTCAGGGGTTAGAATAGAGAAGCCAAATTGGGTTTCTAATTTTTGAATGGCTTGTTCTGCGGATGCCCAAATATCGTTGGAGCGTTTAAGGGTAGGTATAATTCGAGCTGTAAAAATGCCGATTAAGCCGTTGATAGGCAATAAAATAACAATGAAAGAGAAAAGCATCAGCATAAAAGCGGCGATATTATCGCGTCCTTTCAGTTTTGCAGTCAACGAAACCATCCATTTGCGCAGTAGTATATATAAGGTGTAGGCACCGAGAAAAGCCGGCAGAAAGTTTTTAAGATTCCAAAAGATAATGAAACCTAATAAAATAAGGGTTAAAACAAGGAAAACTTGTCGGATGTAGAGCGTTGGAATGGGAGAATTGGATGACATCATGTTTGTTTTTATGAACAAATATAATACTACATCCGCTCAAAATCCACTCATTTTTCCCATTCAATATTTTTCATTTGCCAAAGTATCCAGCGTTGTCTTTTGCGGACATAATCTGAAGGGGCATTCACTTGATATTTTATCGGATTAGGCAAGCAAGCGGTGATGAGAGCAGCTTCATCATTGGTGAGTTTTGAGGCAGATTTGCCGAAGTATTTTTGAGCAGCCGCTTCAATACCGAAAACACCGTCTCCCATTTCAGCCACATTCAAATAAATCTCTAAAATTCTGTCTTTACTCCAAAACAATTCAATCAGCAAAGTGCAATATGCCTCCATACCTTTTCTCAACCACGTTCGACTTTGCCATAGGAAAACATTTTTAGCGACCTGCTGCGTTATCGTACTCGCTCCTTTTTTCGCTTTATGAGTTTCGTTATATTTTAAAGCTTTTTCAATTTGTTCTAAATCAAAACCAAAATGCTCTCCAAACTCTTGGTCTTCGCCAGCAATCACGGCGTGTTTGACAGATGTAGATATTCTCTCATAACTCACCCATTTTTTGTAAATAGTCTTGCCGCCCATCCATTGACCGATAATAGTAGGCGTTGTAAAAACGGGAATAAATATTAAAACCAATGTATAATATAAATGAGCGATGAAAAGAGTTAGAAAGACTCTTTTCAAAATACGATAGATTTTTTGAATCTTAGGGTTAGCCGGAAGAAGTTTAGAAATAAATGCCATATAATCGCCTATTTTATGGTATCAAAAATAGATATTTAAAATATAATTTAGAAAATAAATTACTCGAAGCAAGTAAAAACGAGTGTTTTTAAGCATAAAAAGAAAAAAATTAATTTTTTTTTATGTTATTACATAATATTTAATAAAACAAATTTTCACAAACTTATAGATTAATGTATTGATAATCAATTACTTATACTCAAAATTATTTAATAAAAACACCACAACGCCCTAAAAATGTCTTTGCACAGTAAATTATCTATCCCCATCTTTGTACTATCAAAAGAAAAAACAAACTATAGAGTTAAAAACTACACAAGATATGTTCATGGGATTATAATTTGCTGTCAGGGAGTCGTCCCAATCATTTTAAGTTGGGACGGCTGTTTGATTCTCAAAAACATTAAAAAGGCAATTTCATCCAAAGCTTTAGTTGAATACGGTCTGAGTCTTTTCCCCCCACTCAGCCGGTAAAAAAAAAGAAGATTAAAAACGAGCAATCGTATAAGATATATGTTCATGGGATTATAATTTGCTGTCAGGGGTCGTCCCAAATTATTTTTTTAAGTTGGGACGACTGATCTGGTTTTTAAAAAAGAAGAGTTTAACGAGTAATCGTATAAGATATATGTTCATGGGATTATAATTTGTTGTTTGAACGTCCAAGACCTTTAGTCTAGGACGTTCTTTTTTTGTGCCTACTACACATCAGCCTGCGTTGATGATTCTATCAATCAGCAATTTTTATATACCTCTTACTTCACTTCCTTCCAAAAACTTTCCGAAACGGTTGCACTATTTGCCCGACAAAATTTCTTGGAAAAGTGGCATCACTCTCAGGCAGACCTACAGGCAAATCTTTATCGTCATGGGGCCAATAATTTGTTTTGAAAATAAAATCCCAAATGCTGAGAGTAATACCATAATTATAGCCCCTGGGGTGCGACTCTGGGAAACGTTTGGCATGATGCCAGAGGTGCATTTGAGGTCCATTCAGTACATATTTGAATGGTCCGAGCGGAATATACAAGTTGGAATGACCCAATTGACCTGTTACTAAAGTAAA
>JAYTON010000043.1:0-6968 GCA_043747725.1 Saprospiraceae bacterium | reverse complement strand
TCACATCGCCACAACCGGCTATCGAATCCAACAAAACCTCATTGAAACCTTTGATGGTTTTTTGCAAATCACGTTTCAAAATACCGTGCAATTGAAACGCCTGACGTGTCGTCAATTTCAAACCACCATTGCCATATTTATCTGCCAAATCCGACATATTCAACCACTGCTGCGGCGAGCAAATCCCTCCGGGCACGCGCACGCGTATCATGTACGAGTACAGCGGCTCCAGCTTTTGGCGTTTGCGCTCACTGTCAATATCACGGTCAGTCTGTTGGTACGAACCATGAAATTTTATCAATTGCGTGTCATCGGCAGCTATAGCACCCGTGACAGCATTGTGCAAGCTCTCTACCAACGTGCCACGCAAGTAACGGCTCTTATCTTTAATGATTTCTACTTCTGAAACTTTCTTATTTTCCATAATGCCCCCCTCAGTATTTGAAGGTTTTATTTGTAAAAAATTAATTATCAATTAGTTAGCTACTGTTTTACTCAAATTAAAATCCTTATAAATCGTCACCCTCAAATTATCTCTATCAAAATATCCTTTATTATTCGCCCGTTTTTGCAGCACTTTCATATAACCCATTTCAAGCGACAAATCCTTTCTAAATTTATATTCTACTGCGCCATAAATACGGTTTTGGTCAAAATCATCGTGATGATACATCAATTCGTCATTCGCTTTTAAAGCCCATTTTTCAGACATTTTATATTCAAAACGCATCATGTAGCGAAGGCGAAATTTGAAATTATACCCCTCAGTCAGTGCCTCATTTTTATAATTATGAAACCAACGCTGCTCCGTTCTTATGCGATGCGATAAGCGCAATCGGCTATTCAAGGGTTGAAAAATATAAAACTCTTGAAACAGTCTTAATTCAGGAACAGGCAAATTGCCTTGCCAAACTTCTGAAAATGTGAAGCCAATAGACCCCTCAGTTGATTGAGTGAGTTTTCGATGTACATGCGTATGCGCTATAAATTGCAATTGCTGATTTTCTCTAAAAAACCGACGATTATCAGCTTCTGTTTGCCATGACCACTTATCATTGAGCTTTACTCTGACGTAAAGTCGCGTCCAATAGGCTTTTTGATGTACTGTTTGTGATTTTAAACTTAAAGTATTCATAATCAAAACAATAAATAGTGTGAAATTTTTCATATTGTCCAATTAGCAGGCATAAATGTATAGCCTTTTGCCATTTCAGCAATATTTTTTGTTTCTAAAATTTTCAAAGTTTCATCTCTCACTTCTATCAAAGCCCTACGGATACTACACGCTGCTTCATTGGGGCAATCGAGGCAAGGTTCGTAAAAATTTTTAGACGCGCAAGCTACCAAAGCAATGGGTCCATCTATCAAGCGATACACATCTGCCAAAGTCACCTCGCTCGGCTTTCTCGTAAAATAATACCCGCCCGTATTGCCTTGCCGACTGTTGATGATTCTCCCTTTTTTCAAATCCAACAAAATCTGCTCTAAAAACTTCTTAGGAATCTGACCTTGCTCGGCAATGTCATGAGCTTTCACATACCCCTCAGTATCCTGATGGTTGGTGATGTGAATCAGTGCTTTCAAAGCGTATTTCATTTTTTTTGAAATCATTATACTACAAATATTTATTTGTTTCCTTAAATTCTGTTAGTTTTAATAAACATCCTCCAAGTATCTTCTCTGTTTCTTCAAATCTTTAACACAATCCACTGCTTTTTCAAGCGAGTATCCCCCTTCTTTCATCGCTATTTGAATTAAAACTTGTTCAACATCTTTAGCCATGCGGTTTTTATCACCACAAACGTAGAAATATGCCCCCTCATTTATGGCTTCAAAAACTTGCTTGGATTTTTCTAAAAGCCGCTGTTGCACGTATATTTTATGGGCTTGGTCGCGTGAAAATGCTAAATCTAAACGATGTAAACCACCTTTTTTCAAGTGTTGTTGCCATTCAAGTTGATATAAAAAGTCAGTTGTAAAATTCGGATTGCCAAAAAATAACCAGTTTTTACCCGTTGCACCGGTCTCTACACGCTCCTCTACGAAAGCGCGGAAAGGTGCAATACCAGTACCCGGTCCAACCATGATGATGTTTTTAGAATGATCTTTCGGCAACTTGAAGAACTCATTTTCTTCTACAAAAACTTTTACTTTTTCACCCACTGCCACTCGGTCGGAAAGGAACGAAGAAGCAACGCCTTCTTTTTTACGCCCTTGCGATTGATAACGCACCGCCCCTACTGTCAGATGCACCTCTTCCTCATGAGCTGTCAAACTTGAAGCAATGGAATACGCCCGAGAAGGTAATTTTCTCAAAATACTGGCTAATTGTTGAGGATTTAATTCAACAGGAAATTCAATCAATAAATCAGCCACATCACGCCCATAAACATAGGCTTGAAGGGCTTTCGGGTCGTCTAAAATAGCCTTAATTTTTTCATTTTTAGAAAACTCATAATAACGTTGCAAAACATCCCGGCTGAGGGCTGTCAACTCAGTTTTTTCTAATAAAACCTCTCCTAAACTCTGATTTTGACCGTCAAAATTAATTTTTACTGAGGGGTCTAATTGAGACGTCTTTAAAACATCTGCTACAATTCGCTCTGAATTAGTGGGCATAATATGCAACGCATCGCCTGGCTCATATACTAACCCAGAATCTGCTAAACTTAGCTCTATATGCCACGTTTCTTTTGCTGAACCCCGCCCATTGAGCTGTATTTTCTCTAAAATTTCGGCTTCAAAAGGCGTTTTTCTATCGTATTTTGATTTAGGTGTTTCTTGTTTAGTAGCCGTCAAATATGCATGACCGTTGCCATTGGCAGAAGCTCCGTTGGTAGAAGGTTTTGGTATTTTGCCTACCACATTTTTAATCCAATTCTCTGCATCGTCATGCCAATCCACATCACAATCCATGCGGTCAGCCAAGCGTTTTGCCCCTAATTTTTCAAGCTGTTGGTCAAAATCTTTACCTGTTTGACAATATTGCAAATATGATTTATCGCCCAAAGCCAAGACTGAAAACTGTGTATCGTTCAACTTTGGTGCACGGCTACTAAAAATGAATTTGTGCAATTCTTCTGCAGCAGCCGGTGGTTCGCCTTCGCCATAAGTAGCCACGATGATAAGCAGAAGCTTCTCATTTTTCAATTGCGTGGACTTATATTCCGTCATATCCACGACAACCACCTCAGAACCGGCAGCTTTTAAAGCATCGGCTGTTTGATTAGCTGCTTTTTTACTATTACCCGACTGGCTGCCGTACAAAATGGTGATTTTGTGATTTTGTGATTGAGTGATTGGAGCTGCCGATACTGAGGGGGTAATTATTGCATGACCGTTGCTACTACCGTTGCTAATCGGACTCACTACTTTATTCTGAGCTTGTGAAGCTCCAAAGAAATAGCCACTAAGCCAAATAAGTTGTTGCTCACTCAAGTCAGAGGTTAATTGCTGTAAGGCGTTGGTATCCAAGCCGATTGGCAGATTTTTATTGTCTGTCAAAGTCATTTTTTATTGGTAATTATTTTTAAATTAATCAATCATTCCTGCCGCTACTGTGTTACAAGTATTTTCATTCACTAAAATAAATGCACCTGTTGCTCTATTTTTTTGATAATTATCAAACACAATCGGTTTAGCGGTTTTCAAACGGATTTTCAAAATATCATTGAGCCCCCCCTCAGTAGTTTGCACTTTTTCGAGGGTTGAAATATCACGTTTGTATTCAATTTCTTTTACAATCGCTTTTACAACATTAGAACCGTTTTGTAACAAGAGCTTATCTCCTTCAAAAAGCTTATGCCTTTCATCAAACCAACAAATTGTGGCATTTACTTCGTTCTCACACCTGACTCCCTCTCCTTTGGGGAGGGCTGGCAAGGGGCTTGCTACAATAGAATCGCCCCGTGAAATGTCAATATCATCTGCTAAATGCAAAATAGCCGCTTGACCTGCAAAAGCCGCTTCAACATCTTTCAAATTGACTTCAATACGCGAAATCGTGGACTCAATACCCGAAGGCAAAACTACAACTTTATCGCCAACTTGATAGACACCGCTTTGAATATGACCTGCATATCCGCGATAATCGTGATATTCATCGCTCATCGGACGAATGACATATTGCACTTGAAAACGGGCATCCGTCAAATTTACATCACTTTCTACTTCTATCGTTTCTAAATATTCCAAAAGCGTTAGACCAGTATAAAAAGGCATATTATCCGTTCTTTCCACCACATTATCGCCTTGCAAAGCTGAAATGGGGATAAATGTGATGCTTTTGCCTAAGTCCATTTTTTGAAGCAATCCTAATTCATCTGCTAAAACATTATAATCCGCTTTAATTTGCTCATATACTGAGGGGTCAAAACCGACTAAATCCATTTTATTAATCGCCACCACAATATGCGGAATCCCCAACAGCGACGCTATCAGAGAATGGCGGCGCGTCTGCTCAATCACCCCTTGACGAGCATCTATCAACACGATTGCCAAGTCAGCATTGCTCGCTCCTGTGACCATGTTGCGCGTATATTGCACATGTCCAGGCGCATCAGCGACAATGAATTTGCGTTTTTTAGTCGTAAAATATTTATAAGCTACGTCGATTGTAATGCCTTGTTCACGCTCTGCCCGAAGACCGTCAGTGAGCAATGAGAGGTCAATTTCACCATTCGCTTTGTTCTTTGTTTGGCGTTCAATAGCATTTAATATATCCAGCGAAACGGCTTGACTATCATACAATAAGCGTCCGATAAGGGTACTTTTACCATCGTCCACGCTTCCACAAGTTATAAATCTGAGTAAATCCATTTTATTATTGTTGAATTATTGAGAATGGTATTTTTATACCCCCTCAGTATTTTTTTGATTTTAATGATGAAAAACCCTTAATTTAGCTTAAAAATAACCATTCTTTTTACGGTCTTCCATCCCCGCTTCCGAAATCAAATCATCCATCCTCGTAGCACCACGTTCAGAAATCTTCGCATCTGTAATATCTTGAATAATATCGTCAATGTTTTGAGCGTCGCTTTCTACGGCTGCTGTGCAGGTCGCATCGCCGACGGTGCGGTAACGGACATTACGGACGACAATATCATCAGTCGGTTCCAGATTAATATACTCCGTGACGGCTAATAATTGCCCCCCCTCAGTCCGAACACATGTACGCTCATGGGTAAAATAAATGCTTGGCAATTCAATATTTTCACGTTTGATATAGTTCCAAACATCCAATTCAGTCCAGTTTGAAATGGGGAAACAGCGCATATTTTCACCTTTTTGCATCTTGCCGTTGTAGATATTCCACAATTCTGGGCGTTGTTTCTTCGGATCCCATTGACCAAATTCATCCCGATGGCTGAAAATACGTTCTTTAGCGCGGGCTTTTTCCTCATCCCGGCGAGCACCACCGATGCACGCGTCGAACTCAAATTCTTCAATTGTATCCAACAAAGCGTAGGTCTGTAAAGCATTTCTACTTGGAAATTTGCCTTTAGCATCTTGCAAACGGTGCTTTTTTATAGAATCTAACACTTGACGCACTATCAATTTTTCACCGATTTGATTCGCCAAATTGTCTCTAAAATCAAGCACTTCTTGAAAATTATGTCCCGTATCAATATGCACCAATGGAAATGGAAATTTGCCCGGGCGAAAGGCTTTCAAAGCCAAATACAAAAGCGTAATGGAATCTTTGCCGCCTGAAAAAAGCAGAGCAGGACGTTCAAATTGACCCGCCACTTCTCGCATAATGTGGATGGCTTCCGCTTCTAATTTGTCTAAATAATCAAGATGATATTTTGCCATTATATTTGATAATTAATTGATTGTTAATTGTTTAAAAGTCCCGCTTTTGCCAAAGGCATTCCTTCGGAAGAGGGATTTAGGAGGCTGTCACGTGCAAACCACACTCTTTTTTAGAGGCATCTTCCCACCACCAACGCCCAGCTCTAAAGTCTTCTCCTTCGCCTATCGCTCGTGTACAAGGTGCACAACCGATAGAGACAAAACCTTTATCATGCAAAGGATTGTATGGGATACCGTTTTGATGGGCATATTGTTTCACTTCATCAAAAGCCCAATCAAAAAGGGGATGAAATTTGATGAGATTATGACCACCATCCCATTCTAAATTGGACATATCGTGCCGATTCGCTGACTGATCGGCACGAATACCCGTAATCCAAAGTTCTTGATTTTTTAAGGCTCTACTGAGAGGTTCTACTTTACGGATATAGCAACATTCTTTTCTATTTTCAACCGAATCATAAAAACTATTCGGTCCTTTTTCGCGGACGAGTTTCTCGACCCTTTCAGTATTGGGGTAAAAAACATCAATCGAGTGGTTATATTTTGTAAGCGTTCTATTCCAAGTAGAATACGTTTCTTGAAAATTGCGACCTGTATCCAACGTAAAAACCTTTATTGGTAAGTTATTTTTAAAAATAAAATCAGTAATGACTTGGTCTTCAATGCCAAAACTGGTGGAAAAGACGATTTTACAACTAAACTTATCTGATAGATACAGTAAAGATTGTAAAATGTCTTTACCTTCAAGTACCGCTTTTATTTCATTAATATTCTCCATTTCGAGTTTTTAAAATTCTAATTTCAAAATGTGTATAATCTTAGGCATTATTGATATAATTTCTAATTCTACTAATTATATAGAATTAATAGTGCAAAGATGAAACCATTTTTTTTAATACACAAGTCTTCTGTATTAAAATACTTTAAAAAAGGTAATTTTTCTTAAAAAGGCAAACTTCGTTTAAGTATTAAGTCTCAATAGTACTTGAAAATATTTTACTGTAAGTATATTTTAAGATGATAAAAAGAATTTTATTTTGAAAATAATATCATTTCAGAATTTTAATTTTATTATTGCAAATAATCTTACTTAAATTCTGTTTCTATAATTTTACAGTTATTTATTAGCTCTTAGTTTTAAAAACAAG
>JAYTON010000042.1:0-1548 GCA_043747725.1 Saprospiraceae bacterium | reverse complement strand
TATAACTACGGTTTCAAACAATGTGTCGTCTGTAAAAATGGCAGTTCCGTCGGCGGCATGACCTGTTACAATTCGCCTGATTTTGTCATTCATTTTATTGAAGATTATAGGTTATTACATTTCTTGCAATAAATACTGAGGGGTATAAATTTAGACTTCTCTCAGTTTTCTAAATTTATCCCCCCTCAGTAATTCAATATAAATGTATGAAAAAACTTAAAACTTATAAGTCGCCGTCAAGAAATAGGCTCTTGGCATAGAGCCTTGCGTTGAAAAAACAGCATTTGGGTTAGCCGCAACGTACTCTTTTGTAAAACCTTGACGGTCGAGTGCCGCGGGGAAACCGCCCGGACCAGTCCAACCCAACACGCCATAAGTATCCAATACATTATTGACATTGGCTTGTAAACGGAACTTTTTAGAAAAATCATAGCCTAATGACAAATCAACTGTCGTGAATGCAGGCAATTCAAAAGCATTAACAACATTGGCTTGGCGCGCGCCCATATAGCTAAAATTCAATGACGCATAAAACTTATCTCCATTGTAAATAGGGTTGATATTCAAAATGACACTGGCATTATTGTCGGTTTTATTGCCCGAAAAATCTTGCAATTTATCATCGGCTTTGCCATTGGCATTGGCTAACCACGTTGTATAGGTATCTGCTTTTGAGGTCTGAAAAACCGCATTGCCTTTTATCAACCATTTATCCGTGAAAGCATAGCTTGCTTCTATTTCAATACCAACTGTTGTGTATTTAGCAAACTGAATTGTCGGTGTATAATTCAAACCTGTTGTATCGGTGAATGTCTGAACATTCGGAACGTTGCTCAACACGCTGTAAAAAGGCGTGGCAAAAAATTTAACCTTTTGGGTACTCACTTTATAACCACCTTCCAATTGTACCACCTTTTGTGCAAAAAGTTGTTTATTATCGACTTTGTAGCTTTGATAACCAATATCGGGTGCTTTATTACCATTTGAGTAACGGATATAAAGGGCTTGATTGTCGTTTAATTTATAATTCAAACCACCAGAGAAGGAAAAAGTAGAGACTTTGTAATCAAAAGGAAGAGATGTTCCTTGCGTGCCACCGCCATTGTCATAAACCGTCAAAGGATTACCATCTAAACCGCCGTAGGTAGGGTCATTGCGTTTCGGATTAGATACGGCTGGCGTATTAGAGCCAACTTGCGATGTATTTTCATAACGAATACCCCAATCAAAATTCAAATCTTGATTAATTTGCCAATCGTGACCCAAGAAAAGGGCGACTTGACCTTTTTTTGTATTAGATAGATTTACGCCATCTCTACCTACGTCCATAAAGCCACTCGGGTCAGTGATTTGATACGTTTTACCGTCAAATCCTTGCAATTTTATGTCTGTTAAGTGCGGTTGGTCTTGCATTGTACCGACTCCTATACCGTGGTCTTGAGACGCACCCACACTGTTAAATTTGACAGTACTATAAAATGCACCCGCCGTAAAGCTCATATTTTTTAGCTTCTTTGAAATAGAAAATTGGTCGGCAAATTCTGTTCT
>JAYTON010000041.1:0-4820 GCA_043747725.1 Saprospiraceae bacterium | reverse complement strand
ACTCGCTGCGTTGCATGATTATTTTCATTCAATGTATCAACTCCATGTATCCAAAATGCATACTCTTTTTCTAATTCGGGCAAATATTTCAAGAGAATTTCAGAGCCTTTTTCCTCACTTAAAAGGCGCACCATGAGTGCAAAAAAAGGCGGTTGCGAACGCCCGATGTAATACGCGCGATTGCCATTTGGAATATGCCCGACTTGATTCAACAAATAGGCGAAGTTGTCCACCATATTTTGAATCATATCCACCCGCTTAGAAATCTGCAAACCGAGCATGGTAAAATAGCTGTCCCAATAATATATTTCTCGAAACCGACCGCCCGGCACGATGTACGGAAAGGGCAACGGAATCAGCGAGCTTTTTTCATTGTCAGGTTGTCGGGTCAGCACCGCCCAAAGTTGATTAATGTGTTGTTCGGCTGTTTTATTTTTACCCTTTTCTTCAAAAGAAATGTCTCCTGCGAAATCTGCTGAGTATGTTTTGGGCAAGTCAAAATTCGATTCAACAAATTGATTTAAATCAAAATTTGCCTTATTTTTCTCTTGAAAATAAGCTTTTTCGATGTCTTCCATCGCATATTTAGGCAAACAATCGGGGAATGTTTTACCGTCGGGAAAAATATGATTCATTTGCACGGCGTCAAAAAGAGCCGCTGATTCGTGAATTTGCATGGTCGAGTGGATTGTTTTTTTATACAAAAAAGAATTTTAAGCGTCCAATATTGAGGAGTTGTCAATGTCTGATGTTGTTGGAAATTCAATCGTTCCCTCCGTTTTTTTCTGAATTTTATTAAAAAAGTACAAACAAATGATGAGCATACTGAGGGGTATCAATGAAAAATAAAAGGCTGATTGCCCACCGAATTTTTCAAAAATATTGCCTGTAATGATTGAGCCCGTCGTGCCACCCAAAGCAGAAAAAACAACGATTAATCCTGACATCGTCGCATGTTTATTCGCAGGTAAACTACTGAGAATCAATGAGTTAATTGCTGGATAAACAGGTGCAATAAGCAAACCAATCATAGGAAAAATGAATGCTGCCAAAGGTGCATTCGACCAACCAGTAATCTCCGCTGTGCCTAAATTTTTAGCCAAAGGAATAGCCACCAAAACCAATATCCCCGCACCTACAAGACAACCCGTCAGTACCAAAAACCAGTGCATTTTACGCAGCACAATGCCTGCTAAAAATCGCCCGACCGCCGTTGAGGCTGCTAAAATACTCGCCATTTGAATGCTCAAAGTAGTCGGTAAATTCAAGACTTGCTTATTGAAAGTGGGTAGCCAACTCATAATGCTTTGCTCTATCAAAACGTAGAGAAATGCGCTGGCAATGAACACCATGACGATGGGCAAAACAGCTAACTTAAACATATCAGCAAAATCCTCCAGTAAAGGTTTTGATTCCTCAATATGCACAGCAGATTCATCGAGTGGCGCGCTCAAGAGGAGTAAAAAAGCGGCGGCTGAAATGCCCGCTAAAAGATAATACACTTTGAGCCAAGAAGTAGATTGAGGATTAGCATCGTCAGCAAAACCACTGAAAATAAAATAGCCTGTCAAGATACCGACCATGAAAAAAGATTCAATGAAATTCATAAAACTTGCATGGTCTTTTTTATTATCGGTAATTAAGCCGATGGTGGCGTAAACGGATACTTTTATCAAGGCAAAACTTGCCCCAACGGCTGCAAAAAGCAATTTAGTCGTGCCAAATCCAGGAAAAGTTGCCATCACAAGGCAAGCCAAAGTGACTAAAGCCAATGCCGTGAGCATGGATTTTTTATAACCAATCCTGACAATATAGGAAGCCACTAAAAACGACACTATGGCAATACTGAGGTCTTTGAAAGCCTCCAAAACGCTTGCGGATGATTGCGAAATGCCGTAATTGCTTTGTACTTGTAGGATGACAGTTCCGACGCTGTTAAGCAGAATAGCGAAAACGAAATAATTGAGAAAGAGCGAAAGTTTGATTTTCCAGTTAGCCATAATTTTTATAGAATTTTAGGTTGTAAATATTGCTATATTTTTAAGAAATCAAGCATTTTTCAAGACATTTTTACCCCCCTCAGTAAAATCATGGGTAATTGGTGATGGGTAATAGATAATGGTTATTTTAAACCTTGCAATTCTACCAATTTTCGATACTCGCCATCCTTGTTAAAAAGTTCAAAATGAGTACCTCGCTCTATGATTTCACCTTCTTTCATGACTATAATTTCGTCGGCATGTTGCACAGTAGAAAGGCGGTGGGCAATGACGATAGCCGTGCGGTTTTTCATTAATTCTGTCAAAGCATCTTGCACCAATTTTTCACTTTCGGAATCTAAAGCGGAAGTAGCCTCATCCAATATTAAAATTTCAGGATTGCGCAAAAGTGCTCTTGCAATGGTGAGGCGTTGACGTTGTCCGCCGCTGAGTTTCGTCCCTCTGTCACCAATATTTGATTGATACCCCTCTGCCCCCTTGCCCCCAGAGGGGGGAATAGCCATGATAAAATCATGCGCATTAGCCACTTTTGCAGCCGCTATTACATCAGCTTCATTTACATCCTCTAAACCAAAAACGATATTGTTATAAATAGTATCATTAAACAGAATAGCTTCTTGAGTGACGATGCCCATGAGCGCACGTAAATCCTTGATTTTCAATTGTTTAACATCAATACCATCGATTAAAATAGCCCCCTCAGTCACATCATAAAAACGGGGTAATAAATCTGCGATAGTTGATTTTCCTGCACCTGATGCACCAACGAGGGCAATAATTTGACCTTTTTTGATTGTTAAATTGATATTTTTTAAAATCTGTTTATCATCATTTCTGTAATAAAATGAAACGTTTTTATAGACTATATTTTGAGCGAAATGACTGAGGGGGGTCGGATTCGGTGGGTCAATGATGGTATCCTCTGCACCCAAAATGCCATTGATGCGGTCAATCGCTGCTCTACCGCGTTGTAGGTGCGAATAAGCATTTGAAAACGATTTAGCAGGGTCAATAATGGTAAAAAAGGCATACAAAAATGCTATAAATTTCTCCGGCGTCAAGCCATTGCTTTGTACTTGTTTGAAGCCAAACCACACAAGGAAACAGACGATGGCAATGCCCAAAAACTCCGTCAAAGGTGAAGATAAGTCCCGTCGGCGAAGAGCTTGAGTCATCGCTGTGCGGAACATATTATTTTCAGTTTGGAATTTTTCATTTTGATAATTTTCTGCATTAAAACCCTTAATTACTCGAACACTGCCTAAGGTTTCGTCCAAAACGGACATCATATCGCCCATTTTTTTTTGCGTCATGGCTGATTCACGCTTGAGCGATCGCCCGATGCCGCCGATGATAACGGCTGTAACGAGTATCAATAACACAACAAAAAGCGTCAAAGCAGGGGAAATATAGAGCATCATAAATATGGCTCCGATGATGAGCAACGGCTCGCGCACAATGGTTTCCAATACGTTCAAAATACTCCATTCCACCTCCAGTACATCGTTGGAAATGCGGCTGATAAGGTCACCTTTGCGCTCTTCGCTGAAATAACTGAGGGGTAAGCGAAGCGTCTTTTCAAAAAGGGATTGCCGAAGGTCGCGCACAACGCCCGTGCGGAGAGGCGTCATGAAAAATAGGGCGAGGTAGCGGAATAAATTTTTCAAAAAAAACAAAAAAACAAGCGCACTACAGACATAAATCAAGGCACGTTCTTTACCAAAAAGTTCGACGATATGACCCAGTTGATAATAAAAAGCATCGGTGGCAGCTCTTATATTCCATTGAAAATCAGGCTTTTGTGTAGGCGGAATAGTTTGCCCCAAGAGAATTTGAAGGAACGGGATGAGCATCGGAATGCTCACAATATTGAAAAAAACCATTAGTATGTTGCACAAAATATTCAGTGCTACGTAGCCTTTATAGTTTTTTGCATATTGAAATATTTGAGAAAGAGCGGTCATTTTTATTTGAAAATTGAGAATTGAAAGTTGAAAATTAACAAAATTATAAGTTATTGAAAATCAATGATTTACTGAACTTTCTGTCTTTGGTAAATGAAAGCGACTGCGTGAAAAGAAGTATCTAACACAGATTCAGACCATATTAGTTTACCTTTCTTTTGTTTATCTTCATAAAAAACGCCGCTATAATCATAATATTTTTGAGAATAATCGGCAAACCAATTATCAATATGCGCCACATTTTTTTGATTGTCTTCTCCTTTAGATGTTGTCAAATAGATAAGCCATTCAGGTTTTTTACCTTCTATCTCATGGATATATTGATGAGTCATTGTATCTGCAAAAGGTTGATTTTCTACTAAAGGATAGGCGTACATATAGCCTGAGGCGCTTTCTCTTTGAGCATAAAAAAGGAGCTGAGGATCGGAGCCATAAATGCCTATTTTGTCCGCTGGCTTAGTTTTATTGTTTAAAAACTGCCCAACATTCCTTAAGCCAGTAAAACATTCACCGTCATAAAGTTCATCAATAATCGTATCAGGCGATTTATAAAAAAAATAACCGACTTGACACAACACTGAGACCATGAGAGCAGTCGCTAAAAGATGTTGTTTTCCTAAATTTTTTCCTCTAAAAACCCTCTGCCAATTCAATTCTTTAAAACCATAAGCTATTATCAAGGCAGAAGCAGGAAAAACCAATTGAAAATAGTGGGGGCGGAAGTACCAACCCGGACAAATAGCCATAAAAGAAACCATAAAAAAGACCAATAAAAAAATGGTCTCAATATTTTTATTCCAATCTCTGAGGTTAAGTTTATTTCTTAAAATATGCCACAATGCTGCCCAAAACACTA
>JAYTON010000040.1:0-18573 GCA_043747725.1 Saprospiraceae bacterium | reverse complement strand
CTTCGTGAACTTCAATTGAGTGAAAAGGGGCAACTGGCTCGTGAACTTCTTTTAAATGACTTGAAGCTATTGACAGCTCATGGTGCAGCTCCAGTCCTTAATGTGATCAAGTGCTATGACAGAGACGATGCCTACCCGTTTTTCCCAACTGATGTTTATTCTTTTCATGTAGATCGGTCTCCTATGCCAACCGATACCTTTTTATGTACTTACTCCGGCGAGCCGAGTGAAATATTGCCAAATTCAGAAGCCATACAAAAAATATTGATTCCCGAAATACGGGATGAACTCAAAAAGCTATATGAAGGACACGATGAAGGTTTTGAAGTATTTTTAATTGAAAATTTCTTTGATTTACATTACCAAGCTAAACAAAATGCCCTTCCTATCAGCTTAGGACTGGGTCACTTATGGAGATTGGCGATTGATCATCCTGACAGTAAAGTGCGTCCTTGTGTTCACCGTGCTCCAAAGGAAAAAACCAGCCGGTTGTTGCTCATTTGTTAAGAACAAACCTGCTCGAACTGGTGTCTCCTGACTCCGTGTGTCTATCGTGTGGTCTCTTTGACCACATAGAATAAAAATGTCATTGCTAAGTACGTGGTGACTGAGAGGTCTGAGATTGTAAGCGAGCAATCATACAACATCCAAAAACGGTGGTAATACTGAGGGGTATCATCACCGTTGCTTTGTTTGAAAACTTGAAAACTTTTATGTTTTCATTGAACAGTTTAGCTGAATGTAGAGTGGTTAATCGTTTTTGCCTATGAGACATTATTCCTTGAAATGACTTAATTGCATTGAGCACCCCTCAGTAAAAAAGGTGGTCTGTTACCAAACCACCTCTTATATATTTAATAAAAATCAAACTCAATCGAAACGGTCAAGGTTCATCACCTTGTTCCACGCGCCCACAAAGTCTTTTACGAATTGCTCTTGAGCATCTTCACAGCCATAAACTTCCGCGATAGCTCTAAGTTCTGAGTTCGAACCGAAGATGAGATCCACCCGCGTACCCGTCCATTTGAGTTCGCCTGTTGCCCGATCACGACCTTCAAATACATCTTGCGAGTCCGAAGTAGCTTTCCAAGTTGTGCCGAAATCGAGTAGATTCACAAAAAAGTCGTTGGTGAGTGCCTCTGGACGTTTTGTAAAAACACCGTGTTTAGAAAAACCGAAGTTGGTATTCAGAACACGCATACCGCCCACTAAAGCAGTCAGCTCAGGTGCAGTCAGCGACATTAGTTGCGCTTTGTCAACCAGCATTTCCTCTGCCGAAGCCGTGTGATGTGCCTTAAAGTAGTTGCGGAATCCGTCAGCCGCTGGCTCTAAAACAGCGAATGATGATATATCAGTTTGCGCTTGCGATGCATCTGTTCGTCCTGATGTAAAAGGAACTGTTATATTATGTCCAGCATTTTTAGCCGCCTTTTCTATGCCTACACAACCGCCCAAAACGATGAGGTCGGCGAGTGAAACCTGCTTACCCCCAAACTGAGCATTATTGAACGCTGTTTGAATATCTTCAAATTTTTCTAACACAGTTGACAGGAGACCTGGGTGGTTAACATCCCAATCCTTCTGCGGTGACAATCGAATACGCGCGCCGTTTGCGCCACCACGTTTATCTGAGCCACGGAATGTTGATGCCGAAGCCCAAGCTGTTGATACCAATTGTGAAACAGACAATCCTGATTCGAGTATTTTAACCTTGAGCGCAGCAATATCCTGCTCGTCAATTGGACTATAAGTGGCGGCTGGAACGGGGTCTTGCCAGATAAGCTCTTCCGCAGGTACTTCTGGACCAAGATAGCGGGCAATTGGACCCATATCTCGGTGCGTCAACTTGAACCAAGCCCGAGCGAATGCATCTGCGAATTCAGCCGGATTTTCGTGGAAATGTCTTGAAATGGGTTCATAAATAGGATCTACTCTTAAAGCGATGTCAGTCGTCAGCATAAATGGTGCGTGCCGCTTTGATGGGTCATGGGCATCTGGTACAGTACCCGCACCTGCGCCATTTTTCGGCTGCCATTGATGCGCACCGGCTGGGCTTTTAGTCAACTCCCACTCAAATCCAAACAAGTTATCGAAGTAGTTGTTGCTCCATTTCGTTGGCGTCGTAGTCCATGCACCCTCAAGACCACTCGTAATAGTATCGCCTGAATGACCTTTTCCGTAAGTATTTCTCCAACCTTGGCTTTGCTCCTCCATGCTGGCACCCGCTGGTTCTGCTGCAACGTACTTGCCTGGGTCGGCTGCACCATGCGTTTTGCCAAACGTATGTCCACCAGCAATGAGCGCGACAGTTTCTTCGTCGTTCATTGCCATTCGACCAAATGTCTCCCGAATGTCACGAGCGGATGCGAGCGGGTCAGGGTTTCCGTTAGGTCCCTCAGGGTTCACGTAGATGAGACCCATCTGAACGGCAGCGAGCGGATTTTCTAATTTGCGGTCACCCGTATAGCGTTTGTCTCCCAACCACTCCCTTTCAGAACCCCAATAGATGTCTTCTGCAGGCTCCCAAACATCTGCCCGTCCGCCAGCGAAACCGAAGGTCTTGAAGCCCATAGACTCAAGGGCACAATTGCCAGCGAGAATCATCAAATCTGCCCACGAAATTTTCTTACCGTATTTCTTCTTGATGGGCCACAGAAGTAAACGCGCCTTGTCGAGGTTGGCATTGTCGGGCCAGCTGTTGAGTGGTGCAAATCGCTGTGTACCAAAGCCTGCACCGCCACGACCGTCAGCGATGCGGTAAGTACCAGCACTGTGCCATGCCATCCGTATGAAAAATGGACCATAGTGACCGTAGTCAGCGGGCCACCAATCTTGGGATGTGGTCATCAAATCGAAGATGTCTTTCTTCACCGCACTCAAATCGAGAGACTTAAACGCCTCAGCGTAATTGAACGTCTCGCCCATTGGATTGGAAAGAGAAGAGTGTTGGCGGAGAATGTTTAATTTCAACTGATTGGGCCACCAGTCGCGGTTTCTTGTGCCACTCCCGGCACTTTGCTTGAGAGCACCACCAGAAAACGGACATTTACCTGCCCCGTTTCCGTTAGTACTATATGCTGTTGTAGTCGAAGATGTATTTTCTTCCATTTTTAATAATTTTGTAGTAATTTAGAAAGATAAATTTAGAAACACAAATTTACAAAGTCTATTACGATAATTTTCATCTATTTATCTTATGTACTTATAGATAGTATCTATGTGTTTGATTAAACTTCCAAGTAAAGAATAAAAGCACTTCAAGCTTTTTCATGAGTGACTGAAAGAATTGGATAGTTTTGATATGAAAAAGGCAGTTAGCATTGATTCGCTAACTGCCTTTTTCTTTACATTTTTTTGTCACAACGAAGGATAAAACAGCAATTCAGTCATAGCATTTTTCGGTTTGAAATGCGCCCAGTCTTCTTTTTGATGTTTCAACCTGTCGGCAATAATCCAAAAAACGCTGGTGTTGACGCCCAACCCGCAATGACTGCCTCTGACTTGAATGTTCTGATGGAGAGCGTCCTCTTTGGATTCTACGCAGACTTCCCACGGAACGATACCGTCTTCTTTGGTGTAGATAGCTGTTGATGGTACAGGTGCAGGACGCGGTAATTTACTCAAAAAATCTATGTCCGTATCTTCCACTCGCTTACCGCCCGAAATGAGCGTATAGAGCCAAGCAATATTATTCGGCTGTTTGATGTCTTGAAAAGGCGAGCCTAAAGTAATGACTTGCCGAATTAAATCAGGGCGGGCTTTGGCAATCTCTCTGGCAAATACACCACCAAGACTCCAACCGATTAAACTCACTTTTTGATTATATTTCGCCTGTATTTTCTCTACGGATGCTAAAAGCGTCTCCATATATTCTACTTTACCCAAATTTCTGCCCAAACCCCAATCAAAAACCGTATAACCCGATTTGTTGACAAAATCGCGCAACAAACCCGTCGAAAACTTACTGCTCATAAAACCGGGCAATATCATAACAGGATGACCATCGCCATCACATTCAGGTTTGCGAAGGCTTTGATAAGGGTACGAAATACCCAATTCAGTTAAGGCTCTGCCGGCTTCGGTCACGCATAGAAAAAAGGATGGTCTATTAGATTTTTTATGAAAGCTGAACATAAATGATAAATTTGACTAGTCTTGTAATATAAAAGTGTGAAACGATTCTGATTTGTAATATTTATTTTGGTAAAAGTATCAAATGACGTGCTAAGATATGCTTTTTTTCAATTAGAAAAAATATTATTCTAAATTTCTTAACTCTATCAGATAATTGTGTTTGATAAAATACTTTCATATCGTGTCTTTCCCCATAATTTTTTATAGCGCATTGAGTATATGTTTTGAAAATTCCTATTGAAATTTTAATAATTTTACCACGACATAAAATATTACTAAGGGAATGGTTCGCTATTTAGTACCCCCTCAGTACTTTGCCCATTTTTAAGCATCATTTAATTTTCCAAGCGTTTTTTTAATTGCGATATGAAAGAACAATCAAATAAAACATCTGAAATAGAGAAAATGTTAAAAGCCGCGCGCTTTCAAAAGACATTAGCCCTTTTGGCTGAACAAAAAGGAGAGAGCCATGTATCTGTCAATAATGAAGCGGGAGAGTATTTGCAAGAGCTTTATACAGAACATCGTGCAACCTCGAATATGATTTTGATGCAAGCGGCGGAGTATATATTGGGCAGAGGCTATGATAAAACCATTGACGTCAATCCCGAGGAAATCAAGCAATTGGCTAAATTGATGCGAAAACACCCCGTCGCCTTTGTTTTGACGCATAAATCGTACGTGGATTTACTGGTTTTGGCTTTGGTCTTAGCGCGGCATGGTTTGCCATTGCCGTATATGTTTGCAGGGATCAATCTGGATTTATTTGGTGTGGGCAAATTTGCAAGGCAATCGGGCGTGATTTATATCCGACGGTCTTTCAAGGATAATCCTGTTTATAAAGCCACTTTAAGACATTTTATTGCGTCATATTTGAATAAACAAGCACATTTTATGTGGGCTTTGGAAGGTACACGCTCCCGTACGGGCAAGTTGGTCTGGCCCCAAATGGGTATTTTGAAATATATTTTGGAAGCCGAAGAAGAGTCAAAACAAACGGTCAAATATGTGCCCGTTTCGATTGTCTATGACCTCATTCCCGATGTTGCCGATATGACAAAAGAGGGGCGCGGTAAAGAAAAAAAATCAGAAGATTTGGCGTGGCTCATCAAATATGTACGCAAAATGGGCGGCAATTTAGGGCGTATTTCCCTCCGAATCGGTGAACCCGTAGAGACTACCGAAGTGCATAATGCTCCTATCCCAGATGATGAAGAGAACGAACCGACAGGCAAGGCGTCTTTTTCGCATTTTGCCTTCGAATTAGTACATCGCATTAATCAAATTACGCCGATTACGACTACTTCTCTTATTTGCACCTCCCTTCTCAGTAAATTTGCTTTGACCAAGCGCGGCGTGGAAAGCGATATTGCCGCCTTGATGCAACTCATTGAAAGCCATAAAAAAGATGCGCTCGTGGATAGGGGGCGACCGATAGGTGAAAGTGTACAAGTGGCACTCAATTTATTGACCAAAGCTAATGTTTTTCTACAACAAGGCGATGGACTGAATGCTAAATACGCCATTTTTAGAGAGAATTATTTACCCGCCACTTACTATGCAAATATGGCGGTGCATCATCTGTATCATCGGGCATTTATCGAATTAGCTTTAGTGAAAATTGCCCATTTACCAGCATCCGAACGACTTTTGGCTTTTTGGACAGACGTTATGTCGTTGCGGGATGTATTTAAATTTGAATTTTTTTATTCCAAAAAACCGCAATTTACCAATGAAATTGAAGCTGATTTAAACTCCATAGATGCCCATTGGCAAAGCCATATTTTTGAAACAGAATCGAATATTGAAGCCCTTTTGGAAAAACAAAAAATATTGGTGTCGCCTGTTTTATTATTCAACTATATCGAAGCCTACCGAGTCGTAGCTCATTCACTACAAACTTGGGATATAAATCAAGAACTGAATGATAAAACATTACTCAACTCTTGCCTTTTCCTCGGCGAAGAAATGCATTGGCAAGGGCGAATAAGGCGCATCGAAGCCGTATCAAAAGTATTTTTAATCAATGGCATCCGTTTGATTAAAAACCTCAATTTAATGCCAACGGAAAATAATCTTAAAACGCAGGAGATAGCGCATTTTATCCATTTGCTTGAAGATATTGCTAATCGGGTGAATACTTTGCAAGGGATTATTCTTTCAAAACCCATCGAACTTACCCCCTCAGTACCGATAGAGCGCGAGATAGTACCGGGCTCAAAAACGGACAGTTTGACAAGAGAAATTATGGCAGGGGAATCGGGGGCGCATATCGGTGCATTTTTCGATTTGGATAGAACCCTCATCAAAGGCTTTTCTGCTAAAGATTTTTTCAAAACCCGCATGTTAAGCGGTAAAATATCGGCTAAGGAATTGGTGGCGCAGTTCGCAGGGGTATTGGCATATGCCATAGGCAACGGCAATTTTGCAGGCATGGCGGCTATCAGCGCGAAGGGTGTGCAAGGCGTGCGCGAGCAAGTCTTTATGGAAGTAGGCGAAGAGGTGTATCAGAAGCATTTGGCGGCAGCTATTTATCCTGAATCTCGAGCTTTAGTGGCAGCACATTTAGCCAAAGGTCATACGGTTTCGATTGTATCGGCAGCCACGCCTTATCAGATTGAACCTATTGCAAGGGACTTGGGCATTCCTCATGTCATGTGTACGCGCATGGAAGTTGAAGACGGCGTATTTACAGGCAATGTTATTAAACCCGCTTGTTGGGGCGAAGGGAAAGCGATTGCAGGTCAACAAATGAGTGAAAAGTACGGACTGGACTTAGGCAAAAGCTTTTTTTATACCGATAGTGTAGAGGATTTACCACTTTTAGAAATCGTCGGCAATCCATGCCCCCTCAATCCTGATGCAAAATTGTCGGCTTTGGCTTTTCAAAACGATTGGCCCGTCTATCGGTTCAATGAAGAAGTAGAATCGAAGGCGACGAACGTCGTTCGGACGGGCTTGGCGATGGGTGTTTTTGTTCCAGCTATTTTGTCGGGCGTAGCGAAAGGCGTTCAAAATATGTCGTGGAGCGATGGTATTGACTCCATGATGGCAGGTCTGGGGGATTTTGGCACCACCGTTGCGGGCATCCAATTAGCCGTGAAAGGCGAAGAGCATTTATGGTCGCATCGTCCGGCTGTATTTATATTGAATCATCAGAGCAATGCGGATTTCCTCATTGCTGCTAAATTAATTCGCAAAGAAGCACGGGGTATTGCTAAGAAAGAATTGCAGAAAATGCCTATTTTAGGACAAATGCTCATGGCGGCAGGCACTATATTTTTAGATAGAGGTGATAAAGATAAATCAATCGAAGCCATGAAACCCGCCGTAGAGAGTTTGAAAAATGGTATTTCCGTCGTCATTTTCCCTGAAGGTACGCGGAGTTATGATTATACTTTGGGTAAATTCAAAAAAGGTGCATTCCATTTAGCCATGCAAGCGGGTATGCCATTGGTGCCAATTATCATTAAAAATGCTCATGATGCCATGCCACGGGGCACTAATATTTTCAAACCGACATCGGTGGAAGTCGTTGTACTACCAGCTATTTCAACAGAGGATTGGACTCTTGATAACATGAATGAGCATATTACAGAGGTGAGGGGTTTGTTTTTAAAAGAATTGGGGCAAGGTGAGTGAAAATGTAATAGAGAAGAGTGAAAAATATGCACCCCTCAGTATTTTCGGTAAAATATTGATTTTCAAACAATTGTAATAATTTTTCATTACACACTTTCAGTAAAAAATACTGAGGGGTGCATTTAGTTTAAAACCAACTGAAAATGGATAAAAAATTACGCATCGGCTTACTCGGCGGTGGTTCTTGGGGAACGACGGTCGCATCTTTAACGGCTCGCAACAGCCCGACCATTATGTGGGCGAGAGATACGCAGACAGTGGAAGACATCAACAAACATCACCGCAACGAAAAATATCTGCCCGGTGCTGTTTTAAACGAATCGCTCAAGGCGACAGCGTCTATAAAAGAAGCGGTTCAGAATGCAGATGTGATTATTATGGGCGTGCCTTCTCATAGTTTTAGGCATGTTTTGGAAGAGGCAATGCCGTATATTCGTCCGTGGGTGCCGATCGTGAGTTTGACAAAAGGGCTGGAGCAAGGGACTCGTATGCGGATGACTGAAATCATAGAAACCATCATGCCTGGGCATCCTGCAGGCATTCTCACAGGGCCGAATTTGGCGAGAGAAATAGCGGCTGGACAAGCAGCAGCGGGCGTTATTGCGATGGTGGATAGCACGATTGCGAATGCTTTGCAAAAGGTATTTCGCTCAGGTTTGTTTCGCGTTTATACCAACGACGATGTCATTGGCTGCGAACTTGGGGGTGCTTTGAAAAATGTGATTGCCATCGCTGTGGGCATGGGCGATGGAGCTGGGGCAGGCGATAATACCCGCTCGGCAGTTATCACAAGAGGTTTGGCAGAATTGACGCGTTTAGGTACGGCAATGGGCGGCAAACCCTCTACTTTTGCAGGTTTAGCAGGTATGGGCGATTTGATTGCGACGTGCATTAGCCCCCTCAGTAGGAACAGGCATGTGGGCTTTCAATTGGGCATGGGTCGCACTTTGGAGGACATTATCAACGAAATGTCGATGGTAGCGGAAGGCGTTAAGACCTGCGGCGTGGTCATGGATTTAGCGCAATTTTACAGTATCGAAATGCCTATCACGCATGAAGTTTATAAAGTTGTTAATGAAAGTTGCCCAGCGATAGAAGCATTTAGAGGTTTGTTGCGGCGTAAGATTGGATCGGAGGCGGAGCCGGGGTAGTGAAAAGTTTATAGTGAAAAATGAAAAATGGGATGAACCGCGAAATGTAAATGTAGTTACACTTCCGTATCTTTTGAATTTTCAATAAAAAATACTGAGGGGGTAATTCCACATTGTATCCCGATTCAATTTCAATCAATAACCACCACAATGCCCAAAATTTCATTTCAACAACTCAAAAGGATCGCTCAACATGGTGTGAGCATAATCAATGGCGTTGTGGGCGATAAACTCCACAACACTTCGTTGGGGATAGAAATGGGTTTTTATCATCAACATAAACGCCTTGCTTTAGATACAAATAGCTTGTCGGAGCGATATGCCTCACTCAACGCAGTGCCTTCTCCTAAAATTTGTATCCTTATTCATGGCGTTACGGACAATGAAACGACTTGGACAATGCCTGATAAAAGCGATTATGGCTCATTGTTGGAGCAAGATTTTCAGTACACGCCTTTTTATTTGCGCTATAATTCAGGGCTGCATATTTCAGATAATGGAAAAGCATTAGCCGCTATTTTAGAAAAATTATATCAAAATTATCCCATTGAAATAGAGGAAATATGCATCATTGCCCACAGCATGGGCGGCTTGGTGACGCACAGTGCTTGTCATTATGCGCAAGAGAATGAATTAGAATGGTCGAAAAAATTGAAACACGTATTTTTATTAGCGACACCGCATTTAGGGTCTTTTTTAGAAAAATTTGCCAATTTGACGACTAATATCCTTGAAAAGGTGCCCAATTGGCATACAAGATTGGTTGGAAAGGTCATTAATTTGAGAAGTGCAGGCATTAAAGACTTGCGTTATGGCTATCTCACAGAAGCTGATTGGAAAAACCATGACCCTGACCGACTTCTTAAAAATAACAAAACACCACCCCAGAAACTTTCAAACGTAGCCTATTACGTGATTTCAGCACGGCTAACAGAAAAAGAAAAACATTGGATTAGCCGCCTCTTTGGAGATATTTTAGTGAGTACCAAAAGTGCCACAGCCCGCTCTAAAAACACGGCTGAATTTAATTTTACTACTGACAACCATTTTGAATTGGCGAAAACTTATCATTTTCAATTGCAGGCTTCGGAAAAGGTGTATGAGCAGATTAAAAGTTGGATAAACTAATCCTCCTTCATCATCTTCCCCAATATCTTCCCTAATTTCATAGCCATTGTAAAATCACCATCAATTTTTAAACGCCCTTGGATGAAGGCGGTTTGGATATCCAATTTGCCTTCGGTTACGCGCATAAGGTGTTCATCTTCAATGGTAAAAGTCACATCGGGTTTGTCGGCTTTGCTACGATTGACGATGCCGGGTACGGTATTAAGGTCAATAGTCCAGTCTGTTGGGGCTGCGCCTGTTACTTTGAATTGATAAACGCCGCCTTTGGGTGCATCCGTTTTAGGCTGCTTCTTCAAAAACTTTTTCAACTTTTCAAACAAGGGATCAGATTCAGATTTTGCTGCTTTTTTGACCGCTTTTTTACTTTTCCCTTCGGTATGTTTCAAAATAGCGGTTTCTAATTCATTCGCTGATTCGCGTAAATAGCGAGAGAAATTATCCAAATCGGGCATTGAATTCACATCTGATGTTGGGCTAATAGTCACCAACCCATTGTAACTGAAAATAGTAATAATTAAGCCCATGCCATCAATAATAGGTGCCATGCCCATCACTGACATCAATTTATGTCCATTGATATAGAGCGGGATATTGGGTCCCGGCACGTTCGTAATCGTCACGTTGAAAACAGGATTATGCATTTCTGATACATGAAAACGGGAATACAATCTCGCCGCTTGATTCGCCAAGCCAAAAGGCACTGCCTCTGCCATATTCGATAAAGTTTTCGCTCCTACAGCTCCTTGATAGGTTTTGCCGCGTGAGGTATTTTCATGAATGGTTTCCAAGCGTTCGATGGGGTCTTCAATATTGGTAGCCAACTGCACCAGCATCGGCGTAATTTGATTGCCTGTCCCCTCAGTATTATCGCTCGTGCGGGTCGAAACAGGCACCATAGCCACCATCGGTTTTTTAGGTAATTTCCCTTTTTCAAGCAAATATCGGCGCAATGCTCCTGCACATATGGCGAGCATAATATCATTCATAGTTGTACCCATTGCATTTTTCAACGCCAAAACTCTATCCAAAGACAAAATAGCCGTGTTCCATTTACGTCTTGCCGAGATAATACCGTTAATAGGTGTCGGTGGTGCGGTAAATGGTGCAGTTGGTAAATCCTTTTTTTGCACCCTTGTTAAAAAACCTGCTTTGAGCGTAGCGGTCAAAGTATTGGCTAAAATGCGAGGGAATTTCAAGGGTTCTTCTGCAAAACTGAGCGTACTTTTCACAATCAACGATAACTCATTAGGCAATGGTTTGGGGTTGAATGGTTTAGGCGCAGGAATGTCTTTTTTATCAGGTGTCAAATCAAAAAGCAAGCTCAAAAGCCCTGCCCCCGCTACACCATCAATCGCCACATGGTGCATTTTTGAAATAATAGCGACCGAACCCGCAGGCATTTGTGGAATCGTATCCAAGCCTTCAACAAAAATAAATGACCATAAGGCACGTGAGTGATCCAAGGGCTCACTGAATATTTTAGACGCTGTATCGCGCAATTCTTTCCAACCGCCTGGCTTGGGCAAGGCGATATGCGTGAGGTGCAAATCTATGTCAAAATGAGGGTCATCAACCCAATAAGGGTAGTCAATACTGAGGGGTACGTACATCAAGCGTTGGCGGAGCTTCGGAATCAAATGCAAGCGCGAATGAATGGTATCTCGGAAAGTATCAAATTTCAAAGAGCCTTCAATGACTGCCAGTGAGCCTACGTGCATGTGGTTGGTGGATGACTCGGCGTATAAAAAAGTGGCATCCATGCCCGAAATGGCTTGAATATTTGGATTATTAAAGGCGTCAGTTAGCTTTTTTTTCATTTTAAAATTTTAGTTTTATTGGATAATCGTACAAGTACCCCCTCAGTATTGGAGCATATTTTACAGTTTATTACTTATAAATTGGCATTTTTTATTTAAAATAATCGCCCCAAGATATATCTTTTGATTGAAAATATATAAACCTCAATTAAGTTTCCTCGAAACTTGTAACTGATTTGTAACCGCGTTTGGCTACCTTTACTTGATTATAAATGGTATAAAATCTTTTCAGTAAAATCGCTTGTACATGACGACTAAAAAAGACGAAACGGCTTCATTCGTTCTGCGTTTCACTCAAAAAATCTTTCAAAACCAACAAGGCGAACCGCAAATACAGTGGCGCGGCAATATGCGCCATGTGCAAACAGGAGCAGAAAAAAACTTCTCCAAATTTGATGATGTTATCCATTTCATTCAAGAGATATTGACTGATTTGACTTTTCAAGCGATGGAAAACAAGTCGCCCGAAGAGCAAAAAGGCATTTTAGCGAAGAGCTTTGACCTTTGGAAAAAAATGGCGATTGATGCCCCTAAAATGGTGTTGGACTCTATCAAAGACCCTAAAAAACAAGCTCACCTGATTCAAGGACAAATCCAAGAACAGATTCATCAAGTCAGTGATACATTGAATCAAAAATTGGATGATGCCCGTCAAAAATTGGAAATTGACGATTGGCGCGGTTCTACCAAAACCGATTATAAAAACATCATGAAAATGCTGGAGCAAATGTCGAATGAAATCAGTTCGCTCAATCAAAAAGTAGAAAAACTTTCAAAAAAGGCTAAGTAGACTTTTTATGTAGTCGAATACAAATAATCGCTGTTTATTTAAGAGAGCCTTAAAGGTGCAGCGCACCATAATATTTGTAGATTTCAAGGTTTTTAAGTCTTCTTTAAGGTGCAGCACACCGACATATATTTCGGTGCGCTGCACCTTAAACGCATTTTCTTTTGCATTGCTACAAATATGTCGGTGCGCTGCACCTTTTTACTTAGAGTTAAAGAAGTGTTTAGTTTTTAGAAATGCTAAATGCTCTAAACACCACACACTATAAAAATGAATCTGATTGACAATATAAAAGCAAAACGGGCTAAAGCGACTGTTCAAGTACATACTTTGGGCAATTTCCAACTTTCGCGCGATGGCAATAACGTGTCCTCGAAGGATTGGGGGCGCGATAAAACCATGCAGCTTTTTCAGTTTTTCGTAACGGCAAGGCATCGAAAAGCCTTGCATAAAGAGCAAATTATGGATAGGCTTTGGAATGAAGACGGCGATAGCGGCGATTCTTATTTCAAAGTAGCGTTGCATGGCATCAATAAAATTTTGCAACCCGATAAAAAAAGCCATGCCGAAGCACATTTTATTCAACGGCAAGGCGTCACTTATCAATTGAATTTGAATGAAATATGGATTGATGCTGATGCTTTGGAAGCGTATATTGCTCTCGGCAATCAAGTATTTATGGATCAACCCGAACTCGCTAAAATGGCTTACACCGAAGCCATCCATCTATATCAAGGCATTTATCTCCCCGATAGATTGTATGAAGATTGGTCGTGCGATGAAAGAGAGCGCTTGCAGGTTTTAGCTTTAGGGGCTATTATTACCCTCAGCGAATTGTTGTTGCCCGATAATCCGATGGAAAGTATCCGCCTCGCCCAACAAGCCCTTTTGATTGACCCTGCGTGGGAGGATGCTTACCGCCTACAAATGGAAGCTTATTTCAGAAAAGGCAATCGCCCGATGGCTATCAAAACCTACCAGCAATGCGAAAAAGTCTTGGAAGCAGAATTTGGCATTGAGCCTTTGCCGGAAACGAAGCAGCTTTTGAAGAAAATTGTAGGTGCTTGACACATATTTCTTTTTTTGTTACACATTTTTTTTATTACACATAGATAACATAGGACACATAGCTTCTCTATGTGTCCTATGTTATCTATGTGTAATAAAAAAGAAATATGCGTCAAAAGCACCTTGTCATTGCGAGCGATAGCGCGGCAACTGAGGGGGTATATATCTGTAACTTATCTGTAACTCTGCCATTTTACCTTTGTATCATCAATTAAGAAAAAAATTATTTTTCATTTAAAATATAAAAGAAAATGGCAACTCAGAAATTAAGCAACGACGTAACAATGACTTCAATTTTGAAAAAACAAGCGACTCTTTTGAATAAAGAAATGCTTCAAGCTTCAAATGAATTGGTAGATGGCTCAGTCGCAACGGCTGAAAAATGGCAAAACTTGACAGAAAAAATGTTGAAAACAGGCTTGAAAATGTTGGCTAAACAACAAGATTTGTTGTTGACAACCATTGAAGCGGCTAAAGGTCAATTCGATGCGAGCACTAAAAGATTCAACAAATTAGTAGGTGTTCAACCTAAAAAAGTAAAAGCCAAAGTAAAGGAAGTTTTGGACACTGACGTAACAATTGATAGCATCATGGAAGCGGCGATTGCTCCAGTAAAAAAAGCAGTCGCGCCTGTAAAGAAAATTGTGGCTGCACCAGTCAAGAAAGCAACTACGCCTCCTGTGAAAAAAACAGTAGCTGTTCAAGTTGAAAAAGTAGTGGCTGCTCCAGTAAAAAAAGCGGCTGTTCCTAAAAAGAAAGTAGAAGTTGTAGCTGAAGTAGAAATTGCAACAGCATAATTTGCTCTCATATTTTTTGAAATTACCCAATAACATTTCACTAAATCATTTTTTTAAAAATAATTGAATAATCTTTTAATAAGATATAAAATGGAAAAGAAAGTAAAAGCAGCGGCTAAAAAAACAGAAACTGTTGCCAATAAAAGTTTGACTAAAATCAACAAAACGGTTAAAAATATCAACGAAGAAGTCACTTCTACTGTTGAAGATGTGATGGGCGATGTGAAGACAAGCACTAAAGAAATCAGAGCTGTTGTCGCTAAAAGCGCGAAAGAAGTAGCAAAAAAAATCAACACGACGAGTAGCATCAACAAAATCAAAGCGACTGCTGAAAAGGTGAACAACCAAATTCAAGAAGCAGTGAGTGAGATTTTTGAAGACGTGAAAGCAAGCGGTAAAGAAATGCAAGCCAACGCTGCTAAAATGGCAAAAGAAGCCATCGAAAATATTGACGTGACTGAGAGAGTCGGTGCAGTAAAAAAAGCAGTGAAAAACGCCAATAATTATACTTTAGAAACGGCAGAAGAAATGGTTGACGGCATGATTGTCAATGGTGAAAAATGGCAAAATGTGGCTACAAAAGCAGTAAAAAGTGGTCTCAAATTGGCTGAAAGACAACAAGAGATGATGTTTTCAACGCTTGAAGCTGTTAAGGGTCAATTAGGAAATGGTGCCGTTCGTTTAAGAAATATTTTCAAAAATAATTAATCATGGCAAAGAAAAATAGCGCAACTCAGACGGCAACGCCCGTAAAAAAGTCAGCCAATAAAATCATCATCCAAGCGGGCACTCAAATCATCAAAGCCTCTTTTAATACGACGAAGCATATTTTTTCGCTGTATAAAGAAGCTGGCTTGGGTACTTTCAAAATTGGAAAAAAACTCGTGAAAGAGACGCTTAAATTGGCAATTGACAATCAAAAAAATGTGGTCAATACCTCCAATCAAGCCTTTAAAGAAACCGTTGAGGTCATCCGCCAAAACCGAAAAGCAGAAAAGACGACGGCGACTAAGAAAAAACCTGAGCTTTCAATCGACGACTTACTCAATTCTTAAACTGACCGACTCATGCGTATCATTCTTTTTACAGGCAAAGGCGGCGTTGGTAAAACAACTGCTGCTGCCGCCACAGCTATGAAAGCCGCTCAACAAGGTATCAAAACCCTTGTGATTTCTACTGACCCTGCGCATAGTTTGTCGGATGCTTTGAATATAAAACTCAGCCCCGAACCGACAGAAATAATGCCCAATCTATACGCTCAAGAGTTTGATGTGTATTACTCGATGGAAAAATATTGGGGAAGTATGCGCAATTTGATGCAAACTATTTTCCGTTGGAAAGGTGTGAAGAATGTGGTAGCGGAGGAATTATCCGTTTTGCCGGGCATGGAAGAAGCGTCTGCTTTTTTATGGTTGGAAAAATATTATACTGAGGGGACTTACGAACTTATCGTGATTGATAGTGCGCCAACAGGCGAAACTTTGACCCTATTATCGTTGCCGCAAGTCGCTAAATCATGGATGACGAAAGCATTTTCAGGAAAAAATTTAGCTGTCAAGACTGTTACTAAAGGTGTGCGGATGTTTACAGGCATTCCTTTGGATAAAGGTTTGGAGGAATTGGATGAGATGTTTAACAAATTGGAAAACATTCAAAAGGTATTTCTCGACCCCGAAATATGCTCCATCCGCATCGTGACAAACCCTGAACGGATGGTTATAAAAGAAGCACAACGCGCTTATACTTATTTGCAACTGTACGGCTATAATGTAGATGCCATTATCGTGAATAGGGTTTTACCTGAAAATGCAGGCGGCGAAACGTTTCAATCTTACCTTAAATCGCAGAAACAATACCTTCAAGATATAGAAGAAAATTTCAACCCAATCCCAATTTTAAAAGTTTTTCATCAAGGGCAGGAGGTTTTCGGAACGGATTTATTGGATAAAATTGGTGATTCATTGTATCAAGGCATTAATCCTGCTGATGTGTTGCATTTAGATAAACCTTTTGAATTTATTGAAAACTCAGAAGGCTATTTTGTTAAAATCAAAGTCCCGTTTATTACTGAAGAGCAGATAGAATTGAAGAAATTTGGCGATGAAATAGTGATTGATTTAGGCAATCGCCGCAAGTCGCTCATGTTACCCCGCTTCGCTACTTTTTTGCAATTGAAAGAATACCGTTTTCAAGCACCTTGGTTGGTTATTTCTTTGGTCAAATAATTTTAAATCAAACATCATGGAAAACATAAAAAAACCGTCATTATTTTGGTATTTTACTGAGGGGGTCCGCTCTTTTATTGAATTCATTCAGTGCTTGTTTTTCCTAAGGTCGTACTCGTTCAAAACAAGTGGCGATGGGCATCCTGTGTTGGTTGTGCCAGGGTTAATTTGCACCGATTTTCAGACAAGGCTTTTGAGAAAATTTATCAGTAAATTAGGCTACACTGCCTACGGTTGGGAGTTGGGCAGAAATATGGGCAATTTGAAAGATTTGAGGGATTTAAAGCGGCTCCAAGGCAGAATTGATATTATTTCTAAAAAGCACAACAATCAAAAAATTACCCTCATTGGTTGGAGCATGGGCGGCATTTACGTCCGTGAAATTGCTAAAATGCACCCTGAAATATTCGATCAAGTCATCACATTGGGCAGCCCTTTTGCAGATACGAATGCGCCGACGAATGTCACTTGGTTGTATAGTTTGATTGCCGACACTGAAAAATTTGACAAAATATGGCTCGATAATGTGCCGAACCCCGCCCCTATTCGCACGACTGCTATATTTTCAAAGCAAGATGGGCTTGTACCTTGGCAAATTTGCAGGGAAAAAATAGAAGATAGTTTACATCAAAATATAGAAATAAAAGGCAGCCATTGGGGCTTTGTCGTGAATAAAAAGGTTTTAAATATCATTGCAGAGCAATTAACATTTTCTCAGAAGAATATTCAAACCAATCATAATAATATAAAAAAGGCGCCTTATTTATCTGAGGTTTAATCAGTAATCAGAAGTCTTTTTAACCCATTTATTTTTTATTACAATAGGCAATTAGCTTTAAAAGGGCTAATTGCCTATTATTTTTAAGAAAAAACTCAAGGCTTAATTACCGTACCCGGCTTTTCCACCGTTTTAATATCCACCGTAATCAGTTTCAAACGTTTTTCGACATCGGGCTTCATGCTTTCTTGATAGCGTCCGCCTAAGTGCTTTGCCATGAATTTTTCTGAGGCAGCGAGATATGCCATATTATTGACAGGGCGCGCGAAACCATGCCCTTCATCAGGCGCGCAGATATACTCAATAGGAATCCCTTTTTCACGCATCGCTACCACAATTTGGTCGGCTTCCGCTTTTTTCACACGCGGGTCATTCGCACCTTGCACAATCATCAAAGGCGTTTTTATTTTATCCACATGCGATAAAGGCGATTGTCTGGCAAGTTGTATTTTACCTGCTTCGGTAGTCGGGTCTGCCATGCGCGCGTAGAGTTGCTGTCTGCCTGCTTCCCAATAAGGCGGAATGGTGGCGAGAAGCGTATTCAAATTGGACGGAGCCACTACTGCCACAGCCGCTTTGTACAAATCGGGCGTAAAAGTTACCCCTGCCAAAGTCGCGTAACCACCATACGAACCACCCGTGATTCCCACGTTTTTAGGGTCGGCAATGCCTTGATTTATCAAATATTTTACGCCCCAAGTGATGTCATCTTGCATTTTATCGCCCCATTGACCATTGCCAGCATCTAAAAACGCCTTACCAAAGCCTGTTGAACCTCTAAAATTAGGTCGTAAGACGATATATCCCCGATTTGCCCAAAACTGCGCCGAGCTGTTGTAGCCCCAATTATCACGCCCCCAAGGTCCGCCATGTGGTATCACCAATAAAGGCAAATTTTTACGGTCTTTACCTTTCGGATAGGTGATGTAAGCTGGTATTTCAAGACCATCACTCGATTTGTAAGTAATGCTTTCCATCGGCGATAAATGCTCCGTCGGTAAGGCAGGGCGCGGATTGTATTGAAAGGTCAGCACATTTTTTTTACG